>CAISZB010000464.1 GCA_903889845.1 uncultured Verrucomicrobium sp.
CATCCTCGACGAGCCGACGATCGGCCTCGATCCCCACCAGATCCGCTCCGTCCGCGAGCTGATCCGCGACCTGGGGAAGCACCACACGATCCTCCTCTCCACCCACATCCTCAGCGAGGTGGAGGCGACGTGCAACCGCGTCCTGATCCTGAACCACGGCAAGATCGAGGCCTCCGACACCCCGGCGAACCTGACCCGGATGGTGCGCGGCGGCGGCGCGGTCCTGCTGGAGGTGAACCCGAACGGAACCCCCTTGAAGGAAGCCTTCGGCTCGGTCCCCGACGTGGAGGAGGTCGAGATCCTTTCGGAAAACGGCCCGTGGGTCACGGCGAAGGTCTTCGGCAAGTCGGCGGCGCTGGCCGCCTCCGGCGGCGACCTGCGCGACGCCCTCTACGGCGTCGTCCGGGAGCGCGGCTGGGCCCTCCGGGAGATGACCCGGACGCGGGCCACACTTGAGGATGTCTTCGTCGAGCTCACTCAGGATTAATCTTTTTATCTTTCAAGCTATGTCGCTGCGTACACTGTGGGTTCTTTATCGTCGGGAGATGCGCGGGATCTTCGTCTCCCCCATCGCCTGGATCGTGCTGGCGGGCTGCGCCCTGATCGTCGGGGCCGGGTTCTCGATGATCCTCGGGGCGCTCCTGGAGCGTTCGGAGCGGGGGGTCTCGGTCCTCTACCTGACGCTCAATTCGTTCATCTTCTGGTTCACCGTCCTCATCCAGGCCCCGCTGATCGCGATGCGGACCTTCTCCGAGGAGTACAAGATGGGGACGATCGAGATGCTCCTCACCGCCCCCGTCCGGGAGTGGGAGGTGGTCCTCTCGAAGTTCGCTTCGGTCTTCTCCTTCTACCTCGTCCTCTGGCTTCCGGCGGCGCTGAACATCGTCTGGCTCTACACCTTCAGCGACCAGAAATTCGACCTCACCTGGCCCATCGTCCTCCTCTCCTTCGGGATGGTCGTCCTGATCGGGATGTTCTATGTCTCCATCGGGGTCTTCGCCTCGTCGCTGACGCGGAACCAGATCGTGGCCGCCATCGTCGGCTTCGCGCTGATCTTCCTGATCTTTTGCACCGGCCTCTTCGGCTCCTTCGCCATGGGGGATTCGGCACAGGAGGTCGTCCGCTACCTTTCCGGGCTCCAGCACATGGACGGCTTCACCCGGGGCGTCTTCGACAGCCGTCCGCTCGTTTTCTATCTCAGCGGCACGGCCTTCTTCCTCTTCCTGACCCAGCGCGTGCTGGAAAGCCGCCGCCTGCGGGCCTAGGCCTAACCCCCTTTCTTTCCAAGGTATGAGCGATTCCCCTTCCAAGTCCCCCTCCTCCTCCCGTTCCCTCCGGCTCCAGCTCGGATGGAACAGCCTCCTCACGATCGTCCTGGCCCTCGCCCTCTGCCTCGGCGCGAACTACGTCGGCTTCCGCTACTTCAAGCGGCACGACTTCTCCAAGAGCGGCGACAACAGCCTGTCCGGCAAGACCCTCCAGATCCTCTCGAACCTGCCGGAGCCGGTGACGATCACCACCTCTCTTTCGACCTCCCAGATGAAGGATCAGGTCGAGTCCCTGCTGCGCGAGTACAAGTATCGCGGCAAGGGGAAGGTGAAGATCGAGTTCGTCGACGCCGCCGTGAACCTCACGAAGGCGGAGGAGCTGAAGACGAAGTACAGCCTCGATCCGACGCAGGAGAACGTCGTCATCTTCGAGTATAAGGACCGTCACAAAGTCGTCTCCGAGGCCGACCTCGCCGACTACGCCCCCGGCAATCCCTATACGGGCCAGCCCGGGAAGATGCTCGGCTTCAAGGGGGAGGCCGCCTTCACCGCCGCGATCCAGTCCCTCGTCGAGGGGAAGGCCGCGAAGGTCTATTTCCTCCTCGGCCACGGGGAGCGCGACCTGGCCGACGTCTCGAACCTCGGCGGCCTCGGCGGCCTCAACGTCTACCTGAAGCGGGACAACCTCGTCACCGCTCCGCTGAACCTGGCCCAGGCCGATCAGGGCGCCGTCCCCGCCGACGCCGACGCGCTGGTGATCGTCGGCCCCCATGTCCCCCTCTCCGCGACGGAGGTCCAGGCGATCACGGCCTACCTCGACGCGAAGGGGAAGGTGATCCTGCTGGAAGATCCCCGGACGGTCTCCGGCCTGGAGCCGGTGGCGCAGCGTTACGGCATCCTGATCCAGGACGACCGGGCGCAGGCCCAGATGCGGATGGGCGGCGTTTCCCTCCTCGTCCGGACGGCGGTCGCCTCCGACTACGCCGACCACCCCGCCGTCAACGCCCTGAAAGGCCTGAACCTGAAGATGGACAACGCCCGTTCCCTGGCCCCGGTGAAGGACGCGGCGAACACGAATGTGAGCAAGGTCACCTCCCTCGTCCGCACCCCGGCGAACTACTGGGGGGAGACGAGCCCCGACGACACGAAGGTCCAGTTCGACGAGGGCGTCGACATCAAGGGGCCGCTGACCCTCGCGATGGTCTACGACGGCGGCGAGGTTCCCGGCGACGGGGTGAAGCTGGCCGGGACCCGCTTCGCCGTCATCGGCTCCTCGACGTTCCTGACGAACGAGAAGCTGGACGGCACCGGCCTCGATTTCTTCCAGGGCCTCCTCGACTGGATGCTGAAGAAGGACCTGGCCATCGGCATCGCGCCGAATTCTCCCAGCAGTTCGCCGCCGGTCAGCGCGGGCATTATCTTTGACATCTTTTGCTCAAGACAGCCGAACGGATATTCGGCTAAAAAGCGCATGCTCTCCTTGAGACGGGCGAAAGCCGTAGGGGAAAGAGTGACATCAATGGACGCGTCGTCAGCGGAATTCGCGGGCCGTGCAACCTGTTCTGCAATCGAGGTTTCGGTCACGCCGCTGGTGGCGTTCGTTTGAATGCGCTCCACACCGCTCACGGGGAATTTCCATTCGATGCCGTCAGTCTCGGAGCCAGCCATGGCTTTAAAGCGCAGTTGCGCCTGCCCAAAACGGGAAGCTTCCATGTCCCAGGCCACTTCGGTGGATTTGCCCTGCGCCAGATAGACGCTGCGCTGCCAGTCGCGGCCAAGGCGCAGTGCGTCGCCAGACGGTTCCACGGTGAGGGTAATGGTGGACGCAGAGCCGGTGTAATTGCTTACAATTACGCCGCCCTTGAAGGTATCGCCAAGACGCGCAAAGCGCGGCAGGCTGGGACGCAGCACCAGCGGCTTTGCCGTGGTGAACGAGGTTTCGCCGGAACCGAATTGCTTTGCCGTATGCGCCACCGCCATCACGCGAAAGCGCGTAATATTGGAAGGCAGCGTGAATTTAACCGTGGCGCAGCCGTCCGGTCCGGTTTTTATCACCGGGTTCCAGTAGGCCGTGGGGACGAAGCGCGAGCGCAGGTCCACGCCCGCAAGCGACATGCCGCCTCCTCCTCCGCCTCCA
>CAISZB010000465.1 GCA_903889845.1 uncultured Verrucomicrobium sp.
AGGAAGTCGTCGAAGACGTTCTGCTTGTTCCCCAACATCCCCGCCTGATGCCACGCCTCCCCGTATTCGCCCCCGCCCCGGAGGTTCGCCACCGCGTAGACGCCGCCCGCCTCCAGCCACGCGTAGAGGCTGGCCGAGAAATAAGGCTCCATCGTCACCGAAAACCCGCCGTATCCACTCAGCAGGACGGGATTATTGCCATCCAGCTTCACGTCCTTCCGCGCCACGACGAACATCGGCACCCGCGTTCCGTCCTTCGAGGCGAAGAAGACCTGCCGGACCGCATAGGGGGCCGGATCGACGGGGAAATGGACCTGGTCCCACAACGTCGTCGCGCCCGTGCCCGGATCGAGGCGAAAGATCCGCGGCGGCACCGTGAACGAGGCGAAGCGGAAAAACGCCTCCCCGTCGTCGGCCCGGCCCGAGAGCCCGCTGAGGCTCCCCAGCTCCGGCAGCGCGACCGTCCGGGGATGCCCCCCGTCCTCGTCCCGCAGTTCGAGGGAGTGACACGCGTCCTTCGTCCGGATCAGCGCCAGCTTCCCGCCGATCAGCCCGATCGACTGGATCACTCCCTCCGAAGTGGGAACGATTTCCTTCCAGTTGGCCCGCTGCGGCGCGGCGGCGGCGACCTGATAAACCGCCCCCCGCGTCTCCTTGTCGGCGCTCAGGATCGTGAAGCGCCCGTGCCAGGAAATCACCGAGGTCTCCCCCTTCAACCCCTTCGCCAGTTCCTTCCACTCCGGCTTCGGGTCCCGGATATCCTGATAGAACAGATCGGTCTCCGCCCAGCCGTGGCTGATCGTGAGGAGGAGGTAGCGCCCCTCCTCGTCGAGGTCGGCGGAGATGAACGTCTTCGGATCGCCCGTCGGGGGATGGACAATCGGGTCCCACTGCGGATCGCCGCCGACCGGATGGAACCGGACCTCCGCATGGCCGGGCCGCTCTGAGGCGGGGATCTTCGGATCGGAGGCGGGCGGCACCCACGTGTAATAAAACCCGCTCCCGTCCGGCTTCCACGAGGGGGAAGCATACTTCGCCCCCTCGATCACCTCGGTCTTGGAAGTTTGCCCCGTCGCCACGTCGAGGAGATAGAGCGTCGCCTCGTCCGAATTGTTGTGGTGGAGCGTGTAGGCCACCTGCGTCCCGTTGTCGTTCGGCTCCCACGCCCCGATCGAGGTGCTGCCGTCGGCACTCAACGTCTCGGGATCGAGGAGGACCCGCTCCTTCCCTCCCTCCTTCACCACCTCGACCGATTTTTCCCGCCCCGCCTCCTTCCGGGCATAGAAGTAGCGCCCCCCGGCCTTCACCGGGACGCCGACGGCGGGGATATAGAGCAATTCGGAAAGCCGCGCCTTCAACGCAGGCCGCGCGGGCAGGGCATCGAGCCAAGCCCGGGCCGAGGCCGCTTCCTTCGCCGTCCACTCCTGCGTCCGGGCACTCTTCCCGTCTTCGAGCCAAAGGAAAGGATCGTCCCCACTCATCGCCGTGGCGTCCCCCGCGCGATGGCAACCCGACAGCAGGGCCAGGACCAGGAAGAAAGGCAGGAAACGGCGGGCATCCACGGAAAGTAATTAGATCACCTGCCTCCTCTCCGCAAGGATTGAACCGCGCCCCGACCTACGCTACAAAGCGGGGACCGATCCCCTCCATGAAAGCCCTTTTCCTCTCCCTCTCGTGTCTGGCCTTGGCCCTGACCCTTCCGGCCTTCTCCCTCGCCGACGCCCCCTCCCCCGACCGGGTCGAAAAGGGGAACCTCGTCATGGAGCACATCCCGGACATCCCCCCCGCCCTCACCGACCGCCTCCTCCAGTACCAGAACACCCGCGGTGCCGCCCTCGCCGGATGGGAAAACCCCGGCACCGTCCTCATCCTCACCCGCTTCGCAGAGACCGCCCAGGTCCACCGCGTCGCCGGTCCCGGCATGGACCGGCAGCAATTGACCTTCTTCAAGGAACCGATCGGCGGCGCCTTCCCCCGCCCGATGCCCCCCGGCACGGCCAACGTCCCCGGCTTCCTCTTCCTGAAAGACACCGGCGGCAACGAGAACCACCAGATCTACTTCTTCAACAGCCAGACCGGCCTCTCCACCCTCCTCACCGATGGGAAGGCCCGCCACGGCGGCGTCCTCTGGGCGCATAAGGGGAACCAATAGATC
>CAISZB010000466.1 GCA_903889845.1 uncultured Verrucomicrobium sp.
CAACAAGGTCTTCGAAGTCGTCTACGCCAACGGCCGGAAACCGGCCTCCGGCGGCGACTACATCGACAGCTGGAACCTGGAGGCCGCCCTCGACATCGAATGGGCCCACGCCCTGGCCCCCGGCGCGAAAATCTACCTCGTCGAGGCTGCCAGCGCCTCGAACAACGACCTCTTCCTCGCCGTCCGCGTCGCGGCCTCCCTCCCCGGCGTGAAGGAAGTCTCCATGAGCTGGGGCGAAGGCGAGTGGTCCGGCGAGGTCCGCTACGACTCGCTCTTCACCGGCAACGGCGTCGTCTTCCTCGCCGCGGGCGGCGACGCCAGCGACACGATCGAATATCCCTCCGCCTCCCCCAACGTCGTCAGCGTCGGCGGGACGACCCTCAACCGCGACGCCTCCGGGAACTTCCTGAGCGAGACCGCCTGGGACGAGACCGGCTGCGGCATCAGCCTCTACGAGGCACGCCCCTCCTACCAGAGCGCCCTCTCCAGCCTCCTCGGCAAAAAGCGCGGGACGAACGACCTCTCCTTTGTCGCCGACCCGAACACCGGCGTCTACGTCTACGACAGCACCCCCCTCTGGGGCGAGGCGGGCTGGTGGACCGTCGGCGGGACCAGCCTCTCCACCCCCGCCATCGCGGGCGTCCTGAACCTGGCCGCCACAGCCTCGGCCTCCTCCTCCTCTTCTTCTTCCTCTGCTGCCGCCTCGGTCCGGGAAGCCGCTTTCTTCGGTCCCCAGTTCGGCCCCTATCGCGTCACCGGCTCCTCCTCGGGCAGCAGCAGCGGCTTCGCCGCCAGCTCGGCGGCCGAGTTGACCCGGATCTACGGCAACCTCGGCAACGCGAGTTACTTCCGGGACGTCAGCTCCGGGACCGACGGCACCCTCTCCGCCACGACCGGCTGGGACTTCGTCACCGGCGTGGGCAGCCCCATCGGATTGGGCGGAAAATAGACTCTCCCCGGGTGACATTGCCGCGACATCGGCTATGTTGAGGGGATGCGTTCCACGTTGCCCTCATTGGTGGCCTTGGCAGCCCTGACGCTCTATTGCGCCGCCGTCGGCAGCACCCTGGCCGACAGCCGCGTCGTCCAGGGCCACACGACGGCCACCCTCGCCGCGCCCTACGAGCGGATCGACGGCAAGTCCCCCTTCTGGGTTCTCTTCCGCCTCGACATCCAGCCGGGCTGGCACACCTATTGGAAGAATCCGGGCGACGCCGGCCTCGCCCCGGCCCTCCACTGGACCCTCCCGCCCGGCGCCACGGCCTCGGAGATCGCCTGGCAGCCGCCCAAGCGGATGCCCTTCGGCCCCCTCCTGGGATACGTCTACGAAGGAAGCGCCGACCACCTCGTGAAGATCACGCCGCCCCCGGGCGGGATCGCGGGAGGAAAATTCCCGCTGAAGGTCGACGCCACCTGGCTGGTCTGCTCCGAGGAATGCGTGCCGGAAAAAGCCTCCCTCGACCTGACCCTCCCCGTCGGCGATAAAAACGTCCCCTCCGCGCAGGACGAGGCGATCCGAAAACTCCTGGCCTCGTCCACGCCGAAGCCCCTGCCGATCCTGACGGCAAAAAGCGATGCCGCCGCCCTCGTCCTCACCGTTCCCCTGACTCCGGACAAAGCCATCCGGGACGCCTACTTCTATCCCGAGACCGCCGGAGTCATCGAACCGGCGGCCAAGCAGGAGGCGCGGATCGCCAGCGGCATCCTGACGCTCACGCTGAAGCGGGGCCTCGTCGCGGTCCCCTCTCCCCTCGCCGGACTCCTGGAGATCGACGACGCCGACGGCGCCCATTTCTATTCCCTCACCCAAACGCCCACCCCATGACCTCCCCGATGAAAACCCTGATCCTGACCCTCGCCCTGGCCGCCGGAGTCGTGGCCGCCACCCCGCGCGCCTCCGCCCAGGCCTCAAGCTTAAGCCCCGGCTCCCCCGCCCCCGACTTCACCCTGAAGGACACCGGCGGCAAAGACGTCACCCTCTCCTCCTTCAAGGGGAAGATCGTCGCCATCGATTGGGCGAATTACGAATGCCCCTTCGACCGGATGCACTACGCCAGCGGAAACCTCCCCGGCCTCCAGAAGAAATACACGGGGAAGGGCGTCGTCTGGCTCTCCATCCATTCCTCCGCGCCCGGCAAGGAAGGCTACTTCACCGCCGAGGAGATGAAGGAGGAGAACGCCCGCTACGGCACCGCCTCCACCGCCGTCCTCCTCGATCCCACCGGCGCCGTCGCGCGGCTCTACGGCGCGAAGACCACCCCTCACCTCTTCGTCGTCGGCACCGACGGCACGATCCAATACAACGGCGCCATCGACAGCGTCCCCTCCACCGACCCGAAGTCGCTGCCGGACGCGACGCCCTACGCCGCGACCGCCCTCGACGCACTCCTTACGGGCGGCAAGCCGAACCCGGCCGCCACGCAGCCCTACGGCTGCTCCATCAAATTCGCCGGCACCCCAGGCTTCGACAAGAAGTAGGGAAATTAGACTTGCGCCGGGGGACCGCCCCCGGCATAGTCCACGTTCCCCGATTCGGATGGCCCCATCATCTAATTGGTTAGGATACCGCCCTCTCAAGGCGGGTGCACGGGTTCGAATCCCGTTGGGGCTACGACTCCCTTTTTTCCCTACTCCGCGGCATCCGTCTCCTCATTCGGCTTCAGCCGCGCCGTCTTTTCCTTCCGCTCGATCACCGTGATCTCCCCGTTCACCTCCAGGACGGCCAGGTCGACTTCGTGGATTGTGTGACAGCCCGCCTCGCGCAGGGCCAGCATCAATTCGTCGTGGCTCACCTGCTCCCGGGCCAGGGTCTTTTCCCGCAGCTTCCCGTGGCGAACCAGGACGGCGGCATGCCCCTCCAGCCACTTCTCCACCCAACGGGAACGGAAACTGAGCCAGCTCACGCCGTAATTGAGGGCCACCAGCGTCAGAGCCAGGATCAGCCCCCCCGTGATCGAGTTGTCCCCCGCATTCATCGCGTTCTGCACCGCGTTGCTGAGGATCAGAATCAGGATCAAGTCGAAGGCCGAAAGCTGCCCCACCTGCCGCTTCCCCGTGATCCGGAAGAGGACCAGGAGGAAGACGTAGATGACGACCGCGCGGAAAACGAATTCCCACCACGGCACGGAGAGCGCCCAAAGCGGCGCGGCGGGAAGATCGGGAACGGCAGAAGGCAAAGAAGGGGTGTCCATAGGGAAGGCGATTTTCGGCTACTATTCCCGGCAGCAAGAGGCAAGGCAACTCCTCAGAAACACCCCGCGTCCGTCCTTGCCAAGCCCCGCCCGGAATCACTATTGTCCCCTTTTCCACTGCCCGATGGTGTAAAGGTAGCACAGGAGATTTTGGATCTTCTAGTCATGGTTCGAATCCATGTCGGGCAACTGCTTAAGAGTTTTATAACCCCTTCCGCCATGAAACACTTCCTCGTTGAACTCACCTACGAAGGCGCCGCCCCGGAGGCGATCGCCACCCACCGCCCCGCCCACCGTGCCTACCTCCAGACCGGCTACGAGAAAGGCATCCTTCTTTATTCCGGCCCGAAGGTCGATGCCGTGCCCGCCGGCGGCATCGTCCTGGCTCGCGGGGAATCGCTGGAGGCGGTAAAATCCTTCATGGCCGGGGACCCCTTCTTCGTCAACGGCCTCGCGCAACAACGTTTCGTCGAATTCAACCCGGTCCTCCGCCAGGAATTCGTGACCGGTTGGATCGAAGGCAAGTAACCCATGCTCACCCTCTCCGGCGTCTCGAAGTCCTACGGCGGACGCACTCTCTTCGAGGAGGTCTCCCTCCAGGTCAATGTCGGGGAACGGATCGCCATCGTCGGCCCGAACGGCGCGGGCAAGTCGACCCTCTTCTCCCTGATCCTGGGCCAGAACGAGCCCGACGACGGCACCATCGTGCTGGAGCGGGGCTGCACCCTCGGCTACCTGCCGCAGGAGACCGCCCCCGTCGGCGAGGAGACGATCCTCCAACTGGCCACCGCGATCACGCCGGAGATCGGCAAGCTGCAAAAGCAGATCCTCGACTGGGAGACCGAGGGGAAAGGCGAGGAGGAGGCCTACCACGACGCCCTCTCCCGCTTCGACGAGTTGGGCGGCCACCGCCTGGAACCGAAGGCGAAGCGCATCCTCTCCGGCCTCGCCTTCCGGGACGCCGACTTCGACAAGCCCGCCCACACCATGAGCGGC
>CAISZB010000467.1 GCA_903889845.1 uncultured Verrucomicrobium sp.
ATCTGGCACGGACGCCGCCGCTGCGCCGCCCGGAAGCCCGACTGCGCCGGGTGCGAACTGGCCGACCTCTGCCCGAAGCGGGGCGTGGAGAAGAAAACCGGAAAAGAGCTAGAGTCCTAGCAGGACGCCTTCGCCTTCAGTTTCGCCAGTCGCCGCAGGTCCTTCTTGATCTGGGGATCGGAGTCCCAGGCAAGGCGAAAGGAGTCGATCCCCTTCACCCATCCCGGAGCCAACTTCGCGGAGAGGCGATAGTGCATCCAGGTCCCCTTCCGCCATCCCTCCACCACCCCTGCCTGCCGTAGGACCGCCAGCTGGCGGGAGACCGCATATTGGGGTAATCCCAGCACCGACTCGATCTCACACACGCAGAGAGAACCCTCGCGCAAGAGGCGCACGATCCGCAAACGCGACGGGTCACCCAGGGCCTTCTGCTGCCGTGCCAGGGAAAGGAGATCGGACATTCCTTTCAGATGCCAATTGCCCGCATCGAAGTCAAATCGTTTCACATTCTCCTTGAATGCGTAAAAATGCATATCTACATATATAATCCTCCAAACAGCCCATGAACAACCGCCCCGTCGTCCTTATCCTCTGCACCGGAAACTCCTGCCGCAGCCACCTCGCCGAAGGTCTCCTCCGCAACTATGCGGGAGACCTCTTCGACGTTCATAGCGCCGGCTCGAAGCCCGCCGGGTACGTCCACCCCAAGGCGATCCAGGTCATGCAGGAGGTCGGCATCGACATCTCCGCCCACACCTCCAAGAGCATGAACGAGTTCTTGGATAAAAAGGTCGATATTGTGATCACCGTTTGCGGCAATGCCGATCAGGCCTGCCCGATGTTCCCCGGTCAGGTCAGCCGACACCACTACGGTTTCGACGATCCGGCCCACGCCCAGGGAAGTGAGGAGGAAGTCCTGGCCGTCTTCCGCCGTGTCCGCGATGAAATCCGCCGCCTCTTCGAAGCCTACGCCGGCGGTCGGCGCGATGCTATGAAGGCCCAGTAACCCTAAAAAGTCCTCCCCATGCAGACCGAAGCCTTTATCCAGTTGATCGAAAAGCATCCCAAGAAGCTTCTCCGCTTCCGAGACCATCAAGAGGACCTCGTCCACCCCTCCTACCACGTTTCCGAGGTGAAGACCGCCGTCTTCGAGACCGTCGATTGCGGCGCAATGACCCACCGATGGACGGAGACGATCCTCCAACTCTGGCTCTCCGGCGATCCCGACTCCGAGCGGGCCATGGAGGCAGGCAAGGTCGCCAAGATCCTCGACAAGGTCTCGCGCCAGATCCGGGTCAATCCCGATGCGGAGCTTCGGGTCGAATACGGCAACGATGCCTTCCCCCCGGTCGTCTTCCATATCGGTAAGGTCGACGTTCAGGATCAGGAGATCGTCGTCTTCCTTCGCCCTCCCGTCCTGCAATGCAAGCTGGAGGAACGGGGCGGATCGTGCACTGGGCCTGAAGAATCGACGAAAAAAGAAAAGGGCGGCTCCTGCTGTTCCGGAACCGGATGCTGCTAAGGATATGACTACCTCTAACACTTCAATCAAACAGCTCGACTTCTTCGAGCGCTATCTGTCGGTCTGGGTACTGGCCTGCATGGTCATCGGCATGGCGCTGGGGCTACTCCTCCCCGGCGTGACGACCCGCCTCTCCGAATTCGAATTCGCCACCGGCTCCCACGTCAACGTCGCCATCGCCGTCCTCATCTGGCTCATGATCTATCCGATGATGCTGAAGATCGACTTCGGCGGGCTGGCCGGGGTCTTCACGAAGCCCAAGGGCCTCTTCGTGACCCTCTTCGTCAACTGGATCGTCAAACCCTTCAGCATGGCATTGCTGGGCTGGTTCTTCGTCCAGAAAGTCTTTTCCGGCCTCGGCTGGATCAACCCGGAGACGGCGAAGAACTATATCGCCGGACTCATCATCCTCGCCGCCGCCCCCTGCACCGCGATGGTCTTCGTCTGGAGCTACCTGACGGACGGCGACGGGCACTACACCCTGGCCCAGGTCGCCATCAACGACCTCATCATGGTCTTCGCCTTCGCCCCCATCGTGATGCTCCTCGTCGGCGTCACCGGGGTCCACATCCCCAGCCATGTCCTGTTGATATCGGTACTGGTCTTCATCGTCATCCCCCTCGCCTCGGGGTGGCTCAGCCGGAGCCTCCTGATCCGCGCCAAAGGGCTCCCGTGGTTCGATGGGGCGTTCCTGCCCAAGTTCCGCCCCCTCACGATCCTGGCCCTGCTGTCCACGTTGGTTTTGATCTTCGCCTTCCAGGCCCAGAATATCCTCGATCACTGGACAGCCGTACTCCTCCTGGCCGTGCCGATCCTGATTCAGGTCTACTTCAACGCGGGCCTCACCTACGGCCTGATGCGCTTCTTCGGCGTGAAGCATAACGTGGCCACGCCGGGGGCCCTGATCGGGGCCAGCAACTTCTTCGAGTTGGCCGTCGCCGTGGCCATCACCCTCTTCGGCCCGAAGTCCCCCGCTGCCCTGGCCACCGTCGTCGGCGTCCTCGTCGAGGTCCCCGTCATGCTCTCCGTCTGCCGGGCCTGCATTGGTTCGAAGCGGTGGTACGAGAAGGACCTCCTTTGACAAGCGCCCCCGCTTCGCCTACCTTCATTCCCACGGGGGCGCATTGGCATCGATTTCGATGTGCGGGCGTCCGCTGCAAGTCGAGGGCTCTGAATGGGTTGGCCTCGTAAAAAAACCCGTTCAAAAAAATAAAAGCCAACGAAGAATTGGCCCTCGCTGCCTAATAATACAGGCACGACGTCGTTGCTCTGACTCCGGCTGAGAGACAACGGCGCAATTAGCCGGGCGGGTTTGCGAGGTGAGTGACCGACCTCGCAGACCGGCACCAATGCGGTGACTGGGACGATGCGGCCAGCGATTCGGCAACGCACCGTTCGAGAATCAAGGAATCGCTAAACTTGTAGATGCGGGCGGCCAAACGCCGAAAGACGGGGGTTCGAGTCCCCCCGCCTCCACCTTTTTCATTTTCTCCCCGCAAGGGGAAAAAAAGAAAAAGCGAAGCGATTGTCCTCAAAGCCGGAGGCCTGATTGGGACGGAGGGAGGGCACAGGGCCTTCAATCCCATCCTGTCCAGCGGACAGGAAAAACCCATAAAGCTGGAGGCCCAATTCGGATGGAGGTAGGGAACAGGGCC
>CAISZB010000468.1 GCA_903889845.1 uncultured Verrucomicrobium sp.
CTCGCCGCCGCCGCCAAAACCCAAACATAAAGCCATGACCCCGATCGACCCCTCCCGCACCGCCCTCGTCCTGATCGACCTCCAAAAAGGGATCGCCGCCCTCCCTCTCGCCCCTCGCCCCGGCACCGAGGTCGTCCGGAACGCCGCCCGCCTCGCCGAGGCCTTCCGCAAGGCGGGTTGCCCCGTCGTCCTCGTCAACGTCGCCTTCTCCGCCGACGGCGGCGACCGCCTCCAACCCGAAGTCGATGCCCCGACGAAGTTGCCCCCGCTCCCACCCGACTGGGCCGAGATCGTCGCCGAGTTGAATCCCCAACCCTCCGACCTTCGGATCACGAAGCGGCAGTGGGGCGCCTTTTACGGCACCGAGCTCGACCTCCAATTGCGGCGTCGCGGGATTACCAGGATCGTCCTCGGCGGCATCTCGACGAACGCGGGCGTCGAGTCGACAGCCCGGGCCGCCCACGAGCGCGGCTATGCCCTCGTCAGCGTCGAGGACGCCATGGCTTCGAACGACGAGGAGGCCCACCGCTTCTCCGTCGAAAAGATCCTTCCCCGCCTGAGCGTCGTCCGTGCGACCGATGCCGTCCTGGCCGAGCTCCCCCAACACGCCACGCGATAAATCCAAAGGAAAATCCATGCACGCATTACACGATGTCTCGTATTTCTTCGGGGGGGCTTTCCTGACCAACGCCATCCCGCACCTCGTCAGCGGCCTCATGGGACGGGCCTTCCAAAGTCCCTTCGCCAAGCCTCCCGGCCAGGGGCTTTCTTCCTCGACCGTGAATGTGCTCTGGGGGTGGTTCAATCTCGTCGCCGGTTATCTCCTCGTTTTCCAGGTGGGAGCATTCGACATCCAGTCCGTCGCCGACGTCGCCTCGTTCGGCGTTGCCGGGCTCCTGATCTCCCTTCAATCCGCCCGCCATTTCGGGAAATTCCACGGTGGCAACTCTTCCCGCTAGCGCCGGACCGGGACTGGCGCGGAGGTTGTTCCTCGTCGCGGGGTGCGCGGTCGCGTTCTCCCTCCTCTTCCGCGTCATCCACCTCCCTGCGGCGTGGCTCCTCGGCTCGCTCACCGCGTCGGCCCTCTTCTCCGTGCGCGGCTGGGGAGCGGTCTCCCTGTCGAAGGCCCCCTATGCCGCGGCCCAGGCGATCATCGGCACCGCGCTGGCCGGAGGCCTCCCCGCCGGAGTCCTCCCGGAGTGGGGCCGCCACGCCGGGCTCTTCGCCCTCGCCGTCCTCTTCATCCTGGCGGCAAGCTTCGTCAACGGCGTCATCCTGGCGCGCTGGACCGGCCTTTCCCCTCTCACCGCCTTTCTCAGCACGCTGCCCGGCGGGGCCGGGGCGATGGCGGCGATGAGCGACGACCTCGGCTCCGACACCCGGGTCGTGGCGGCGATCCAGTACATCCGCATCCTCCTCATCCTCGCCTCCCTCGCGGTGTTCTCCTCGCTCTTCGGCGGGCCCTCCCACCACGGCGGGGCGGGCGGTCCCTTCCTGGCGCACGGGACCTTCTCCTGGACCGGCCTCGCGCTCTCCGCCGCGCTGGCTCTGGCGGGCTGGACGGCGGCGATGCGTACGCCCCTCCCGGCAGCCGCTTTCCTCGTTCCGGTCGCCCTCGGTCTGCTCGCGGGATACCTCGGGCTGAAGCCCGGGCCGTGGCCGGGGGCGGTCCTCGCCGGGGCCTACATCGTCATGGGGCTGCGGATCGGAAGCCGGTTCCAGGCCTCGACGCTCGCGCTGATTCGGAGCGTCCTTCCCGCCGTCCTGGGGACGACGACGCTCCTCCTCCTCGCCTCGGCGGCGCTGGCGTGGATCGTGGCGCGCGGCATGGGGATCGACCTCCCCAGCGCCTACCTGGCGGCGACGCCGGGCGGCCTCGACGCGGTCGCCGCCGTCGCCTCCGACCTCCACGGGGACGTCTCGGTGATCGTCGCGATGCAGTTCGCCCGGCTCCTCTGCGTCCTGGCGCTGGGACCGTGGCTGGCGCGGGGCGGGACCCGCTTCCTGACCCGGCTGACCTCCCCTACTCCGGCTTCGCCTCGCCCTCGCCCTCGCCCTCGCC
>CAISZB010000469.1 GCA_903889845.1 uncultured Verrucomicrobium sp.
ATTGGGCCGTACGCCCCATTTGGATGAGTATTTTTACCCATTAAAATGATTGTGGCAATAGCTCTTAAATTACAGCATTCTGCCCATTGTATCCCGACCCCATATTTATAAACTGCGTCTGTGCCACATCAGTTCCGCCACTCCATTCCGTTTGCCATCATGATGTTAGCCGCAACCGCGGCGTTCGCGGATATCCAGCCAGCCGATCTATGGCCCGTCCCGCCAGCTCCCAATGGAGCCAATCTGGCCGAATTTCCGGCGCCCATGATGAATTGGGCACTCCGCGTCGATGCCAATATCAATAAAACAAAAGGGAGACGCTTCCAGTTGATCTTCGACGGAGACAATGTCGTCGATAATTGGCAATCCAACCCCTTGACGCGGCAAATCTGGGACACGCGCTACGCCCCCCTCCGGGCCTACAACTTCGGCATCACCTTCGACAGGACGGAACACCTCCTCTGGCGCCTGAAGGAAGGGCAGGCCGTCGATTCCGACCCGAAACTGATCGTCCTGATGATCGGGAGGAACAATCTGGGAAGAGATACTTCCGACCAGTTGGCCGACGGCATCGGCGCCGTGCTCCGGACCTACCTGACCCAGTGCCCGAACGCCCGCATCCTCCTCATGGGGATCCTTCCCCAGGGACCGACGAGCCAGGATGCCGCCCGCCTCAAAATCGCCGACGTCAACCGGCAGATCGCCGTGTTCGAAAACGACCGGGTTCACATCATCGACCTCACCGCGAAGTACGTCGCCGCCGACGGAACACTCAACCCCTACCTCATCAACCTCGCCGGCGACCTGACTCCGCCGGGCTACCAACTCTGGGCCGAAGCGATGGCGCCGGAGATCGAGAAGACCTTCCCTGCGGCCCCGCACCCCCCCGTCTTCCCGCCCCCCCCTGCTCCTTCGGCTTCCGCCTCAACGGGGACATCGGCTCCGGCGACCTCCTCGGCCCCCGCCAGCAGCGCCCAAAGCTCGACGGCGAAGTAGCCGAGACAAAGAGGAAAACCTGCCGTTCTTGGGCTGGGTGACCCGGTTTTGGAAACCGGGCCGTTTTTTCGCCCCGAACTTGAACCGGACGGGATGACCGTCGATACTTAAGAGGTTGTGAAAAAAGTAGGGGCGGGCCGCGCGGAGAGGGATTTTTCCCTCCACCTAGGCGCGAGCGGCGCCGTGTGTAGGTCTACACATAAGTCCGAGAGCAACAACGGGGGAGGGAAAAAGCCCTCCCGCCCTGCGGGTTGCGCCGTTTTTGGCCGGTTGGGTTTGTTGACGAATCTCGATAGACCATTAAGGTATATCTTCGATTCGTCGTCGCGCCACCCAGCCAAAAACGACGCAACGCGACCCACCCCTACTTTTCTCACAACCTCTTATGCCCACGCTCCGCGAATCCCTCATCGAACTCATCCGGCGCACCTCCACCGAAGTCCCCGATGACGTGAACCGCGTCCTCGTCCGCTCCCTGGAAGAGGAGGAAAAGCAGACCACGGCCGAATACGCCCTCCAGATCATCCAGAAGAACATCGAGCTGGCGAAGAACAAATCCCAGCCCCTCTGCCAGGACACCGGCTCCGTCCTCTTCTACGTCCACATCCCCGTCGGCTTCCGCGAAAAGACCTTCATCGACGAGGCCCGCCTCGCCGTCACCGAGGCGACGAAAAAAGGCTACCTCCGCCAAAACTCCGTCGACTCCCTCACCGGGAAAAACGACGGCACCAACGTCGGCCCCGGCGCCCCCACCTTCCATATCCACCAGTGGGATCGGCCGGAGATCGAGGTGAAACTCGTCCTCAAGGGCGGCGGCTGCGAGAACGTCGGCGCCCAATACTCCCTCCCCGACGAGCGGATCGACGCCAACCGCGACC
>CAISZB010000470.1 GCA_903889845.1 uncultured Verrucomicrobium sp.
CCGCACCGACACTCAGGAAGGGAAGCGTGAGGCCATCGTCTCCGCTCAGGATCGCAAAGGAATCGGGCAGCGCCTGCCGAAGCTGCGTAACGCGATCGACGGAGCCGCCCGCCTCCTTGATCGCAATGATGTTCGGGCAGGCCGCAGCGAGGCGCGCCACCGTCTCGACGCCGATCTCGATCCCACACCGTCCTGGGATGCTGTAGAGGATAATCGGAATCTTCACCGCCGCCGCGATCTTCGTGAAATGCTGGAAGAGGCCTTCCTGCGTCGGCTTGTTGTAATAGGGCGCGACAAGGAGGAGGCCGTCGGCGCCCAGCTTCTCCGCCTCGATGGAGAGGTAGATGGCTTCCTTCGTGTTGTTCGATCCGGTCCCGGCGATGACCTGGGTCCGCCCCTTCGCGACCTTCACCGAAAGCTCGATGACGCGGAGATGCTCGTCGTAGTCGAGCGTCGGCGATTCCCCCGTCGTGCCAACGGGGACAATCCCGGCGACACCCCCGGCGACCTGGGCCTCGATCAAGGCAGTGAGGGCCGCTTCGTCGACCTTGTCGTCGCGAAACGGAGTAACGAGGGCGGTGTAGACGCCCGAAATCTTTAAGGACATTCAATCTCTCCAGTGAAAACGGCGACGGCGGGCCCTTGGAGGACGACGTTGCCCAGCTTGCCGCCCTGCTCGTCGAAGTCGACGGTGAGGACGGCCCGGCCTTCGACGCGGACGCGGACCGGCTTCGCCACGCCGTGGACGGTGTGGGCCAGGATCGCCGCGGCGGCGACGCCGGTGCCGCAGGCCAGGGTCTCCGCCTCGACGCCCCGCTCGTAGGTGCGGATGCGGATCGAGTCGGCCCCGGTGATCTGGGCGAAGTTCGCGTTGGTTCCCTTCGGGGCGAAGACCGTGTTGTAACGGACCTCCGCACCGAGCTTCGGCAAGTCGATCTTCTCCACGTCGGGGACGAACTGGACGGCGTGGGGGACCCCCGTATTGACGAAGCCGACCGTGATCGTCCCGGCGCTCGTCGTCGGAACGGCCTTCGCCCGCTCCAAACCCTGCGGCGCGGTGAGAACGATGGAGACCTCCTCCCCGATGTACCGGGCGGTGATGATCCCCGCGAGGGTCTCGAAGCGGATCGCGTCCGACTTAATCGTCTTAGTCGCCCCCAGGAGGCGGGCGAACTGCGCGAAGCAGCGCGCGCCATTCCCGCACATCTCGGCCTCGCCGCCGTCGGCGTTGTAGTAGCGCATCCGGAAGTCGGCGGCCTGCGGATCGGCGGGCGGCTCCAGCAGGATCAGTCCGTCCCCGCCGATGCCGAAGTGGCGGTCGCACAGGGCGGCGATCTGGGTCTGCGGCAGGAAGAGGGTGCAGGCACGGTTGTCGATCATGACGAAGTCGTTTCCGGCTCCCGTCATCTTCGTGAAGGGAATCTTCATGCCGTCTCCCCCCGGATCAGATCGACCAACGCCTCCCGCTTCCGGGCCAGCTTCACCTTCGTCCCCTCGACGAGGATCTCCGCGGCGCGGGGGCGGGTGTTGTAATTGGACGCCATCGTGAAGCCGTAGGCCCCGGCGCTGAGGAAGGCGATCCGGTCTCCGGTCTTCAGCGCGGGCAGCGGGCGGTCCTTCGCGAAGGTGTCGCCCGACTCGCAGATCGGCCCGACGACGTCGGAGGGGATCGTCTTCCCCGTCCGGGCCCGGAGCGGGACGATCTCGTGATAGGACTCGTAGAAGGCGGGACGGATCAGGTCGTTCATCGCCGCGTCGACGATGACGAAGTTCTTCTTCCCCGTCTTCTTGATGAAGAGGACCTCGCTGAGGAGGACGCCCGCGTTGCCGACCATGAAGCGGCCCGGCTCGACCAGGATCTTCAGCCCCAGGGTGCGGAGCTGCGGCGCCACCGCCTCCGCGTAGACGGCGGGGGTGAGGGGCGCGCCCTTCTTCTTCCACCACTCCGGCTGGCCGCTGGCCAGCGCGTCCTCGTAGACGATGCCCAGGCCGCCGCCGACGTCGAAGAACTCCAGCCGGTGACGGCGGTGGAGCTCCCGGACGAGGGGGAGCATCTTCTTCACCGCGGCGGCGAAGGGGGCCGCCGTCGTGATCTGGGAGCCGATGTGCATCTGGACCCCCCGCAGCGTGATGTGCTTCAGCTGCGTGGCACGATGGTAAAGCGCGGGAATCTCCTCGATGGCGATGCCGAACTTGTTCTCGTAGGTCCCCGTCGTGATCTTCGCGTGGGTGTGCGCATCGACGTTCGGGTTCACCCGGACGGCGACGGGGGCGATCTTCCGCAATCGCGTGGCGACGTCGTTGATGAAGGTCAACTCCGCCTCGCTCTCGACCATGAAGGAATAGATCCCGGCGCGGAGGGCCTGTTCGATTTCGGCGCGGGTCTTCCCCACCCCGGCGAAGGTACACTTCCCGGGATCGCCCCCGGCCTGCTGGACGCGGAACAACTCGCCCCCGCTGACGAGGTCGAACCCGGCGCCCTGCCGCGCCAGGAGGCGGAGGAGGGCCAGCGTCGAGTTGGCCTTCATCGCGTAGCAGATCAGGTGGTCGAGGGGCTTCAGGGCCTCGTCGAGCCGCCGGTAGTGTTCCAGCACGGTCTGTCCCGAATAGACGTAGAGAGGGGTTCCGTATTCTTCGGCCAGCGCGTCGAGGGAGACGCCCTCGGCGTAGAGCTTGCCGCCCCGGTAATGGAAGTGATGCATCGTGTATGTGGGAAAGAGCCCGTACCATTACCAAACTTCGCCCCTGAACGCAAATCAGATACACAGAGGGCTGGATCGCCATTCCCACTTGTCATCCCCGGACCGGATCGCCATTCTTCGCCCCCATGCCGCTTTTCCGGGTCCATTTTCGTTCCCTTTCCCTGCCGTTTTTGGCGCTCATGGCCCTGACCGCCGCCTTGACCGGATGCCATGCGCAATCCTCCCCGGCCACGTCCGCCGCCGCGCCGACCTCCCTCCCCCCCGCCCTCGTCACCGACCATCCCGAGGCCTGGGCCTGGCTCCAGCGCTACGACGGGACGATGACCCGCGCCGAGTTCGAGGAAACCCTCCGCCTCTTCGACCTGAAAGGGGCCCTGCTCAAGCAAAGCACCCTCGACGACGACGGTCTCGCCGTCTTCCCCGGCCCGGAGAAAACGGGGGAACCCGACGTCCGGATCGCCTTCGCCCCCCCGGGGCAGGAAAAGAAAAGAGCCCTCCCGGAGTTCCGCACCCCGGCGGCCTTCCGCGCCCTGCCGAAGCCCGCCGACCGGCCCCTCGCCGGCCTCCGGATCGCCATCGACCCCGGCCACATCGGCGGCGCCTGGGCGCAGATCGAGGACCGCTCCATCGAATACGGCGGCATCGGCCGCCTCCAGGAGGGCGACCTCAACCTCATCACCGCCGCGATCCTGACGCGGCAGTTGACCGCCCTCGGCACCACCGTCTTCCCGACCCGGACCACCCCGGAACCGGTCACCGACGCCCGCCCCGAGAACCTCCTGGCCGAGGCCCGGGAGACGATCCTCAAGAAGCACCCCGACCTGACCTCCATCTCCCCTTCCCGCCTCGAACTGATGAGCCACATCCTCTTCGAGCGGAAGTACGAATTCCTCGCCCGGGGCGCCAAGATCCGCAACGAATTCCCGAAGGCCGACCTCACCCTCGTCCTTTACATCAACGCGACCCCCTCCAGCGGCTACGGCCACCTCATCGGGCCGAATCAGAACATCTTCTTCGTCGAGGGGGCCTACCTCCCGGACGAGGTCGCCGATCCCGACATCCGCTTCCGGATGCTCTACAAGGCCTTCGCCCGCGTCGCGCCGACCGAATACGACGTCGCCGCCGCCATCGCCCGCGCCTTCAAGAAAGAGACCGGCCTTCCGCCCGTCCCCTACGGCGACTCCCCCACGACCCGCCTCGTCCACGACAACAACTTCGACGTCGTCGCCCGGAACCTCGGCGCCAGCCGCCAGGACGACGGCCCCGTCGTCACCACGGAGCCCTACTTCATGAACAACCGCACCTCGGCGAAACGCTTCATCGCCGGGGACTACGAGGGCGAGCGGGACTTCGACGGCCGCCGTTACCAGAGCATCTTCCGGGAATACGCCGGATGCATCGTCCAGGGGCTGATCGAGGCGTATGGGCCTCCCGGGTCAGCTATGGCTGGGACTGC
The DNA here is from genome assembly GCA_903889845.1 of uncultured Verrucomicrobium sp. Classification (GTDB taxonomy): domain Bacteria; phylum Verrucomicrobiota; class Verrucomicrobiia; order Methylacidiphilales; family GAS474; genus GAS474. The sequence goes on from CAISZB010000470.1 coordinate 4,159, forward strand.
GCCTGCAGCGCCTCCAGCCGCCCCATAAGGTCGAAGTACCCCGCGAATTCCCCCCGGCCCGCCTCGCCTCCGGAGCGGCGATTGACCTCGAACCAGTTCAGGTAATCGGTGACCCGCGCCGCCAGGCCGCCCAGCCTCGCCTCCGCCGCCGAGGCCGCAGCCAGCCGCGCGGGATAGCTTGCCACCACGGCGACGTCGGACTGGAGCAGGACGGAGAGCGCGTCCCGATAGAGCGCGATCACCGGCCTCCAGGCGAAGTTCGCCCGCATCTCCAGGACGATCAGCTTGTCGATCCGGTCCCGCAGCGTCGCGCCGAAGAGGGGATGCCCGGCCTCCTGCGGCAGGTCGGCCAAGGCCAGCGTCGCGGCCTTCCACTCCGTCGGGACGGGCGGCGGCACGGGGCCGGGTTTCGCCGCCTTAGCGGAGACCGCGCCCGGAACCACCCCCGTCTTTGAGGAAGAGGAAGAGGAAGTGGAAGAGGCCGACGAGGATGTCGCCGTCGCGGCGGCGGTTGAAATTGAAGACGCCACAGAAGCCGCAGGAAACGCGACCGTCTTCAGCGCCTCCAACTCGCTCCGGCTACGGTCCCAGGAATACAGGTCCGAGGGGGAGACGAGGGCATCGTGCTTTTCCCCGAGGGTCTTCTGGAACTCGACCCACTCCCGCTCGACCACCTTGCCCGCCGGGATCGGAACGTCCCCCGCAGGCAAGGAAGCAAACCACCGGTCAAGGTCGCCGACGTGCCCCGACGCCGTCTGGTAGAACAGGTAGAGCCCCCAGCAGAACGCCCCGCGCCAGCCCTGCGTGACGGGATCGGCAAGGCCATCGGAGACCGGCGCATCCCCCCATCCGATCACCGTCTCCACCAGGGGCACCTTGCCCAGGGTCCGGGCTCGCCGGGAGACGGCGAGGAACGTCTCCTCGTTCCGTCCCAGGACGGTCTGGTAGGCCCCCTCGACAAGCCAATAGGGGAGCGGCGGCGGCGGCCCCTCCGCGTAGCGGGCGCCAAGCATCGCCGCACGGCGGTAGAGAAGGCCCCGGACGATCGCCCGCAGCCACCCGTCGAGCGGTGCGGGCGGCCCGACGAAGACCGTGACGCGGACGTCGGCCCCCTTCTTGCGCGGGATGCAGGCGATCACGGCCTCCTGCGGGACGGCGCCCGGGTCCTGCGGTTCCATGTGGACCGTCAGGTGCGTCGGGGGGAAGTCGGTTCCCGCCCCCTCTGCGGGGAGGAGGATCGAGGCGAATTGGTCGACCACGCCGAAGACGTCGTGGACCGGCAGGCCATTGACCCCCTCGACGACCAGCCCGCCGCCCGGGCCAGCTTCGGTGACGAGGTCGGCATGCGTGGGGGGGATTGAGGAAAAGAGCGCGAGGAGGAGGAGCGGGAGGAGGAGCTTGGGACTGACCACTTTGGAAAAGGGCGGATTCAACGTGACTGGATATTACTCCGCATCCGAAACCTCGTCGATCGGGGTCACGAAGCGGAAGGCGGAGCCGTGGCCCGGCTCCGATTCGAGCCAGATGCCTCCTCCCATCGCCTCGGAGAGGCGGCGGCAGATCGCCAGGCCCAGGCCCGTGCCGCCGTAGCGGCGCGTCGTCGAGGAGTCGGCCTGGATGAAGGGCTGGAAGAGGATCTCGTGCTTGTGCTTCGGGATGCCGATGCCGCTGTCCCGGACACTCCACTCGACGAAGCGTTCCGCCCCAGCCCGGAGGGTCGGCAGCTCCGGCAATTCCGCCCGGGCGGCGAGGCGGACCGAGACCTCAATCCCGCCCGACTCGGTGAACTTCAGCGCGTTCCCCACGAGGTTCAGGAGGATCTGCCGCAACCGCGTCGGGTCGCCCACCAGGATCTCCGGCAGCAGTTCATCGACGACGAGGCGGAGGTAGAGCTTCTTCTCCCGCGCCTGCCCGGCGCAGAGGTCGATGAACTCGTCGAGGTTGTGCCGGAGGTGGAAGGCGCTGCTCTCCAGGACGAACTGCCCGGCCTCGATCTTCGAGAAGTCGAGGAGGTCGTTGAGGATCGTCAGGAGCTGCGTGCTGCTGAGGCCGACGAGCTGGACGTAGTCGCGCTGCTCCCGCGTCAGCGTCGTCCCGGCCAGGAGGTTCGTGAAGCCGATGATGCCGTTCATCGGCGTCCGCAACTCGTGGCTCATCATCGCCAGGAAGCTGCTCTTCGCCCGCGTCGCCTCCTCCGCGCTTGTCTTCGCGGCGCGGAGGTTTTCCTCCGACTGGCGGCGGATCGTCGTGTCCTGGTGGAGGCCGACGACGCGCAGGGGCGCCCCGCCGGCGTCCCGGGCGACGATCCGCCCGCGGTCCAGGACCCACTTCCATCCCCCGGAGGCAGTCTTCATCCGGTACTCGGCCTCGTAGAGGGAACTCTTCCCGCTGAGGTGGTCCTCCCACCGCTGCCGCACATGGGCCGTATCGTCGGGATGGATCAACTGGATCCAGGTCGCCTGCCCCGGCTCGAAGGCATCCGGGGCGTAGCCCAGCATCGTGAGGTAGCAGCGGTTCCAGATGAAGCGGCCCGTCTTCAGGTTCGCGTCCCAGAGGCCGTCCTCGGCCGCGTCGAGGGCGTTGCGCAGCCGCTCCTCGCTGCGGTAGAGCTCCTCCTCCGCCGCCTTCTTCTCCGTCACGTCGGAGAAGGAGACGACGACGCCCCCGTGGTTCGCCTCGCCCTCCTCGCGCAGGGGCTGCGTGTTGAACTGGAACCAGCGGCGCTGGCCCCGGTCATCGACGAAGCCGAGGACGCCCCCGCTCTGCGCCTGCCCCGTGGCCAGGGTGACCATGAAGGGCAGCTCCGCCGTCCCGATCCGGCGGCCCTCCTCGGAGAACCAGTTCCACCGCGTCTCGAAGTGGGGGACGGTGGCCAGTTCCGCCTCCGGGAGGCCCAGAAGGCGGGAGGCGCTGGGATTGCAGCCGACGACGCGCCCGCCCAGGTTGAGGATCACCACGCCGTCGTCGAGGGCCAGGAAGACCGTCCGGTAGCGGGCCTCGCTCCGCAGGAGGGCGTCCTCGGCGCGGCGGCGGTCGGCCGATTCCCGCTTCAGGTCGGCACTCTTCCGGATCACCTCGTCGGTGCGGATCTGGACGAGTTCCTGGAGGTGCTCGTTGTAATGCTTCAGCTCCCCGAGGAGGCGGAAGTTCTCCAGCGTGTAGGTCAGGCCCAGGAAGACGATGGAGATGAGTTCCCGCGCGTTCTCGATCAGCCGCACCCGGTCGGGCGGGAGGAGTCCGGCGAACATCCCCAGCGTCCGCGTCCGCGTCGTGAGCGCGGCGAAGTAGAGGCCCTTCCCCGTCCGGGCATTCGTCACGACGATCGCGCGCGTCTGCTTCAGCGCCCAGGCGAAGGTCCCCGCCTCGATCTCCTCCTCGACGATCTTTTCAATCTCGGCCCCCTCCTCCGAGAGGCGGGCGTGACGGAGGACGAAGTCGAAGGTCTCCGGATCGGCGATCCAGAAGCCGGCCTCCTCGAACGGGACGAGGCGGAAGACGTGATCGGTCGCGATGCGGAAAACCTCCCGCTCCTCGGAGCATTCCCGGATCTGGCGCTGGAAGGTCTCCAGCGACGACATCTTCCCCAGGAGCTCCTCATAGGCGTCCCGCCGCGCCGCGGAATGCCAGAACTCCTGCCTGAAACGGATATCGTTTTCGACTTCAGCCATATTAGCCCTAAAATAGCCCTAATCCAGACCCGCTCCCCCCCGGGGAGCGGCCTTACCGCTTTCCCGATTCGAGGAAAATCTTCACCACATCGACGAACTGCCGATCGATCTCCCGCATTGCTCCCCCGAAGATCGTCGGCTTCAGATTGACCCGCTTCCACGCGTCGGTCGAGAGCGGCGGGACGAAATCGATCCCGCTCGACCCCAGTTCCATCGCGTGCGCGAGGAGGTCGGCCAGGTGGACGAAGGAACACTCCAGCGGGAACCGGAGCGCCATCCCCGGGCGGTGATGGTAGGCCGCGGCGGCGGAGAGGCTCTCCGGCAGGTCCCACATCTCCATCAGCGACGAGCCGACGTCGGCGTGGTCGAAGCCGATGACCTCCCTCTCCGCCCGGTAGAGGAACGTCTTCTCCGTCCGGGCCTTGGCCAGGGCCTCGCTCATGTGCTGCGCCATGCCCAGGCAGAGGACCAGCCGACCGATGTCGTGGAGCAGCCCGGCGACGAAGAAACGCTCCACGTTCGGTTCCCGGTGATAGGAGGCCAGGACGCGGGCCGTAATCCCGCAGCCGATGCTGTGCTTCCAGAACGCCTTCGTGTCGAAGAGCTCCTCGGGAATCCCTTCAAACATCTCGATCACCTTCGTGCAGAGGGCCAGGTCGCGCACCTGCTTGAGGCCGATCACGGAGACCGCCTCGGAGATCGTCTCGATCCGGCGGGGGAAGCCGAAGAAGGCGCTGTTCGCCAGGCGGAGGAGCCGCGCCGTGAGGCTCTGGTCGCGGCTGATCACCTCACCGATCTGCGCGATGGAGGAATAGGGGTTGTCGACCTCCCGCTTGATCTCCAGATAGATCTCGGGCAGAGAGGGGACCTCCGCCAAGTCCGTGATGAGGCGGCGGATCGGATCGCCCGGGGAGGCGGGGGTCAACGACGCGGGAGGCTCGATCGGCATAGGAAAAACGGTTATCAGAGAAAAAAGGGGGGAATTAGATCGGGATGGTCCGCGCCTTGCGCATCGCGCTCTGCCGGAAAATCTCCTGCATGACCGGATCGGCCAGAGAAACCTTCGAGAAACGGAACTTCAGCGCCCCCTCGGCCCAGGCATAGGCTTCCGGGCTCACGTCGATCGGTTCCCCCTTCGGCTTTTCCTCGCCACGGACAACGATCTCCGTCACGCCCCAGGAACGGATCAGCGTAAGGTGCCGGTCCTTCAATTCCATGCCGGCGCGAATCAGCACCTGGCCATGGCTGTTCTTCACATCCTTTTCGAGGACCATCCCGGCTTGAACTTCTTCCGTGCTGATGAGTGCCATGGTTCCGTGTTTCTTACTGGAAATAGATTAAAAAAACCACCTCTTACATTGGGTTTTACGCCTATTTTAGGGCCACCACACCAAGCGAGCCAAATTGTTTTCGGTCCTTGCTCCAGACTTCATCGAAGACCCCGCCCCGGGCATCAGCATCCCGTTGGCTCCCAAAAGACTGACCAGATGGCCCGAACTCGTCCAGTGCAAAACCCGCACATCCACCCGTCCTGCGTCAATCTGCCAGTGACAGGGATGATAGGTCTCCCGGCCTCCACTCCCCCGGACCGAAACAGGGGCGTCCCACTCGACCTCGGCCTCCCGCTCCGCCGCCTCCTGCCGCCCCCCCTGCAGAGCCAGGAGTGCCCGCCGGACGAAAAGCTGGAACGCCACGTAATGGGAAAGGGGATTCCCCGGCAGGCAAAAGGCGGGGACTCCCTCTTTCAGGGCAAAAATCGTCGGCTTCCCGGGCCGCATCCCCACCCCGGCGAAGGCGATCCCGAAACCCGCTTCCTCCAAGGTCCGGCGTCCGAAATCGGTCTCCCCCTCCCCGGCTCCTCCCGAAATCAAAAGCAGATCGCTTCCCTCCGCCGTCGCCTGCCCCACCTCCCGCCGCAGCGCCTCCCCATCGTCCCCCACCCGGACCTGCCGGACCAGCGCCGCCCCCGCCCGGGCGATCAGCCCGGCGACGAGGCTCGAATTCGAATCGCGGATCTGCCCCGGCCTCGGCGTCCCGTCGGGCGGCACCAGCTCCCCACCCGTCACCACGTGCGTCACCCGGGGCCGACGCCCCACCCACGGCAACGCCGTCCCGCCCATCGCCAGGACCGACGCCTCCACCGGGCCGACGCGTGTCCCCTCCCCGATCAGGCGGCCCCCCCGACGATATTCCTCCCCCCGGCGACGCAGGTAGAGCGGGCGTCCCTCCTCCAACGCCCCGGGCGAAAAGACGACCGTTTCCCTCTCCGCCTTCGACTCCTCCTGCATCACCACCCGGATCGTCCCCTCCGGCACCGCCGCCCCGGTGAAAATCCGGACACACGTCCCGGGCCGCAGCGGGACCTCTCCCGAATACACCTCCCCCGCCCGGACCGATCCGACGACGCGAAAGACCCCCTCCCCCTCTGCCACCGCATACCCGTCCATCGCGGAGCGGTCGAACGCCGGGCTGTCCGCATCGGCCTCGACGTCCTGGCGGAGCGTCCTTCCCTCGGCCAACGCCGTCTCCAGCGGCACCCGTTCCGGGGGCAACGGTACCACCCCGGAATCGATCCTCGCCTTCGCCTCCGCAACCGTGATCAACATAGGAACACTATTGACAATCGAGGCCTCCTGAGCAACATTCCTCCCACTCTTATCGAGAGCGACGGAGGGACTGGCCCTAAGATGTCGCGGCAACCGGGAAGCGATTTCGATCCCTTCCGACAGGTGCTAATCCCAGCATTGGAGAGGGAAAGAAAGACTTTCCCCGCCCGGTGAAGGATAAGAGGTGCGGAAACTTTGGTCGCGGAGCCCCCATGGGATTCCCTCTCGATCGCAGGCTTCCCCTCCTCTCCTCCTTCCCCGTTTCTCCCATGCCGGGCTTCCCGAGCGGAGGAAAAGCAACCGATTGACGACTAACCACATGGGAACGGAATTTTTCAGCAACCTGAAGTGCCGCGAGTGCGGCCGCCTCTACGAGAAGAAGGCGATCCACGTCTGCGAGTTCGACTTCGGCCCCCTGGAGGCCGCGTACGACTACGCCAAGATCAAAAAGAGCATCAGCCGCCAGGCCATCGCCACCCGCCCCCACAGCATGTGGCGATACAGAGAGCTTCTTCCCATTGATGGCGACCCCACCGTCGGCCTCCAGGTCGGCTTCACGCCCCTGGTCAAGGCCGACCGCCTCGCCAAGGCCCTCGGCATCCGGGAACTCTACGTCAAGAACGACGCCGTCAACTACCCCACCCTCTCCTTCAAGGACCGCGTCGTCTCCGTCGCCCTCTCCCGGGCGCGGGAACTCGGCTTCGAGATCGTCGCGTGCGCCTCGACCGGGAACCTGGCGAACAGCGTCGCCGCCAACGCCGCCAGCGCGGGCCTCAAGAGCTACGTCCTCATCCCCTACGACCTGGAACGGAGCAAGGTCCTCAACAGCCTCGTCTACGGCACCAACGTCGTCGGCATCCGCGGCGCCTACGACCAGGTGAACCGCCTCTGCTCAGAGATCGCCGGGAAATACGGCTGGGGCTTCGTCAACGTCAACCTCCGCCCCTACTACGCCGAGGGATCGAAGAGCATGGGCTTCGAGATCCTGGAACAGCTCGGCTGGAAGTTCCCCCGCCACACCGTCGTCCCGATGGCCAGCGGCTCCCTCCTCACGAAGATCACGAAGTCCTACCAGGAGGCGATCCAGGTCGGCCTCCTCGACGAGGCCCCCTTCACGATCCACGGCGCCCAGGCCACCGGCTGCAACCCGATCACCGCCGCCTTCAAGGCCGGGACCGACATCATCCGGCCCGTCCCGAAGCCCGACACCATCGCGAAGTCCCTCGCCATCGGCACCCCCGCCGACGGCTACTACGCCGTCAACGCCATCCGCGCCCACGGCGGCGGCTCCGAGGACGTCACCGATCCGGAGATCATCGAGGGGATCAAGCTCCTCGCCGAGACCGAAGGCATCTTCACCGAGACCGCCGGCGGCGTCACCGTCGCCTGCGCAAAGAAACTCATCGCCTCCGGCCGCATCCCCGCGAACGAGTCGGCCGTCCTCTGCATCACCGGCCACGGGCTGAAGACCGCCGAGGCCGTCGCCGACCACATCGGCGCCCCCCGGATCATCAACCCCAGCATGCGCGAATTCGACGGCCTGCTTCACGACAACAGCGACACCCCCGCCCCTGCCGCTGCCTGATTTCAAAAACCAAAGGAAACCACCATGCCCACCCCCGTCACCATCCCCACCCCCCTGCGGAACCTCACCGGGAACCAGGAAACCGTCTCCGTCGATGGCGCGAC
>CAISZB010000471.1 GCA_903889845.1 uncultured Verrucomicrobium sp.
CCGGTGGTGTCGCTTCGCTCAACCACCGGCTACCTGCTTTCACCCCTTCGGGGTGATTCGGGCTTAATCAATGTGATTTGGTATAATCCATGAGCACCCCCTACACCCGCGCCCAGGAACGATTCGCCCGCTGGGGCGTCTCCACCGAGGAGGCCCTGGTCTCCCTCGCCGCCACGCGGTCTCTCTCCATTGCTGGCAGGGGGACGACGTCGGCGGCTTTGAGGGCCGCGAGGGGTCCTTGGGCGGCGGCGGCACGCAGGCGACCGGAAACTATCCCGGCAAGGCCCGCACCCTCGATGAGTTGCGTGCCGATCTGGAACGGGCGGCGGCGCTCCTCCCCACGAATTTTTACGAACAGCCCCTCTCGATCGACGTCGTAAAAGTATTCCGTCTCGGGATCGAAGCAGATGGCCCGTCGCCATGGTGCGCCTCGCTCTTCGCCGGGTCGCCTGCTTTTAACTCAACAGCTTCTAAGGGGAAAATGCTCTAGAAAGCAACAGGCCCTACGCTTCCGGCGTGATCGCCTTGGCCTCTTCGTCCCCCGCCTCGGCCGGTTCCCCCTGCGGGAGGAAGCCATCGATCTGGCTGTTCCAAAGGCGGGCGTAGGCCCCGTCCTTCCGGAGGAGATCGCGGTGGGTACCATCCTCGACGATCCGACCTCCGTCGAAGACGAGGATGCGGTCGAGGTGCGCGATGGTGGAAAGGCGGTGGGCGACGACGATCACCGTTCGGTCCTTCATGATCGTATCGAGGCTTTCCTGGATCGCCCGCTCCGTGAGGGAATCGAGGCTGGAAGTCGCCTCGTCCATGATGAGGATCGGGGCGGCCTTCGCCACCACGCGCGCAATGGCGATCCGCTGCCTCTGCCCGCCGGAGAGCTTCACCCCGCGCTCGCCGACGAGGGCGTTGTATTCGTTCTGCATCTGCACGATGAAGTCGTGGGCATGGGCCGCTTCCGCCGCGCTGCGGATCGCCTGGTCGTCGAGTTCCGGACGACCGTAGCCGATGTTTTCCCGAAGGGAGCGGTGGAAGAGGCCGGGGTCCTGCGGGATGAAGCCGATCTGGGCATGAAGCGATTCCTGCGTCACCTCCCGGATGTCGTGCCCGTCGATGAGGACCGCCCCTCCCTGCGGATCGTAGAGGCGAAGGACGAGGTTCAGCAGCGTCGATTTCCCCGAGCCGGAAAAGCCGACAAGGCCGACGCGCTGCTTCGGCGGCACGACGAGGTTCAGCCCGTCGAAGATTTTCTTCCCGGGGATGTACGAAAAATCGACATTCCGGAAGGCGATCTCCCCCCTCTGCACGGGAAGCGGGACGGCCCCGGGCTGGTCGATGACCTCGTGGGACCGAACAATGGAGTGGACGCCGTTGGCGATGTTCCCAATGAACTCGAAGAATTCCAGGAGCCGCCGCGCCAGGTTCCGCAGTTCCCCCAGGATGAGGAGCGCCATGCTGATGCTGGCAACGAAGCAGGCGACGTCGATCTTCCCTGCACGCCACAGGACGGCGGCGAGGGTCAGGATGCCCGCCTTCAGGACGAAGGAGGCGAGGTATTGGAACCAGAGCACCTTCTCCATGTAGGCGAAGGCGGTCCGCCCCGTCAGCAGCTCCGCGTCGAGGTACTTGTCCAGGTAGTCCCGCTCGAAGCCGACCTTCGCGAAGAGGCGGACGCTGGTGAGGTTCGTGACCGAGTCGACGAGCTTCCCCGTCGTCTCGCTCCGGGCCGCCGCGTGCTTCCGCGAATGTTCCCGGCACTTCTGCGCCAGCTTCCAGGAGATGCCCAGGAAAAGCACCGCCCACGCCGCCAGGAATCCGGCCAACAGTCCCGAAGAAACGGAAAGCAGCGCCACGGAGACGCCCAGCTTCACGACGATCGGCATGAAATCGAAGAGGATCATCGCCAGCGCCATGCCCGAGCCCTGCGAGGTCTCCGAGATCCGGTGGGCCAGGGCCCCGGCAAAGTTGTTGCTCAGGAACCGGTGGGAATGGCACTGAAGGTAGGCGTAGAGCTCCCGCGTCACGCTCATCCGCAGACGGGGCATCGAGCGGATGCGGCAGGCCCCGGCCAGGCGGCTGAAAACGACTTCCGCCCCGTTGAACGCGGCAAAGGCGAGGCAGGGCCAGAGCAGCAACCCCCAGCCTCCGCCGGGGCCCAGGTGGGTCAGAACCTTCACCACCTTGCCGATCGTGTTCGCCGAAAAGATCGTGCTGACCGCCGCCCCCACTTCCAGCACCAGGATCGCCAGGTACCAACCCCGGTACCGGTTCACGAAATGGAGGATGAACCGGAAGGGATCGGAGGGAAGCTCGGGCGCCTGGGGGACTGCGTTGCAGGGGAAGGCTCATGGATTAGGGCGTGGAGGTCAGGGAGGGGGGGACCGACGGGGGTCCAATACGCCTCAAGGTGAAGATCCTTCAGGGCCTGGGCAAGGTACTTCGGCTCGAACCACGCCTCGGAGAATTGCGCGTCGGGGCGGACGAGCTTGTGCTCGATCCCGAAGGCGACGATCTTCCGGTACCCGTCCAGGGATTCCCCGTCGATCAGGGGGCTGAACCGGGGCGTGAGCGGCCCGGCGTAAAGATCCCGCACATACTTCTCCCCGCCGACCGAGGCGCGGGAGAGAAAGGTGATGAGTTCCTCCCGGTTCCCCTCCTGCGAGGCCCACCAAGAGGCCTTCACGATCACCTTCACCAACCGCTCGACGACGTCGGGATACTTCTGCGCAAAGGCGTCGTTGACCAGGTAGCCGCTGATATTCGTCTCGTCGGCGAAGCCGCCGTCGGAGTCTCTTTCGTCGGCGATCAGCCGGACCTTCCCCTGGTCGCGCAGGACGAGGAGATTCGTCGTCCCCGTGATCGCATCGACCACCCCGGCGTTGAAGGCGGCCAGCGCGTCGGCGCTCTGGATGTTGACAATTTTTACCTCCTTCTCCGCCACGCCGTGCCGGTCGAGGAAGCGGATGAGGGTCGCATAGGGATTGGTCCCCTTCTGGACGGAGATCCGCTTGCCGCGCAAATCCTCGACGCTCTTGATCCCGGAATCGGGACGGACGGCGAGGTAATAATTCATGCTCCCCCGGGAATGCCGGGTAAGGACGACGTGGGCCGGGATCCCCCCGGCCAGGCCGATCACGTTCGGCACCCCGCCATAGGTGCCGATGTCGGCGTTCCCCTGGGCCAGGGCCTCGTTGATCGCCGGACCGGTCCCCGCGTAATATTTGAAGTCGAACGTGACGCCGTCCTTTGCGAATTCCTCGTCGAAGAACCCTTTCTCCTTCGCCAACGTCAGCACCCCGGCGCCGAGGGGCTTCCCGTTCTGCCCCCCGATCTCGGCGACATGAATTACCTTCGGCACCGCCGGGGCGGGCTCGGCGCGGCCCGCCGGGGAGAAGCTCACCAACAAACTTGGAATCAGGGAAAACAACAGCGTCCGCTTCATGGCTAGAATCCTCCTTCGAAGAGAAATTCCTTCAGCGGTAGCCGGGGCGTCTGGAATTCCTTCGCCCGCAGTTCCTCGGGCAGGACTTCCTTCTCCGCCCGCTTCCCGATGGCGACGAAGTTTTCCAGATCGTACTCGTCGGGAATCCGGAGCGCCGGACGGGCCTTCTCCCGATCATACCCGCCGATGGCGCGGGTCGCCCAGCCGGAGACGAAGGCCTGGAGGGCGAAGTTCTGCCACGCCGCGCCGGAGTCGAAGGAACGGCTGGGGAGAGGTCCCGGCAACCCGTCCCGTTGACGGATGCCGGTCTTCTTCGAAATGATGAGGATCAGCGCCGAAGCCTTCTCCGCCCACGCCCGGTTCCCCGGGAGCAGAAGGTCGAGGAAAACGGGCCAGTTGCCGACGCCCCGCTTCGCGTAGACGAAGCGCCACGGCTGCGCGTTGCTGCCGGAGGGGGCCCAGCGGGCGGCCTCGAAGGCGGCGAAGAGAACCGCGTCGGGAATCTCCTCCCCGGTGTAGGCCCGGGGGGACCAGCGATTGATGAAGAGGGGCAGGATGTCGTGCTCGGCCTGGCGGGCTGATGCCGGGGGCGTCGGGGTGGCGGTGCTCATGATTTTAGGTCAGGGATTGAGGGTTGAGGTTAGGAGGGAAGGCCCCTCCATTTGAAAAGGGAACGGGAGGCGAGGCGCAGCAGCGTGTTCATCCCGATGCCGATGAGGGCGATGAGGAGGATACCCAGGAGGACCAAGTCGGGCCGCATCTGCTCCCGCCCCTGCATGACGAGGGTGCCGATCCCCTGCGTCATCCCGCCGATGAGATACTCCGCCCCGATCGTGGCGAACCACGAGAAGATCAGGGAAAGCTGGAGCCCCGTGAAGATCGCCGGGGCCGCCGCCGGGAGGACGATCCGCCACAGTTGGCGGCGACGGGAAAAGCAGAGGACCCGGCCCACTTCCAAATAGGACTGGGGCACGCTCTTCACCCCCTCGAAGGCCCCCATCGCGACCGGCCCAAAGGAAGCCAGGGCGACGAAGACGATCTTCGACAGGTCCCCGTTGCCGAACCACGCCGTCAGCAGCGGAATCCAGGCGAAGACGGCGACCTGCCGGAAGGCATGAAAGCTGGGCCCGAAGAGCCGGTCGCTCCAGCGCGAGACCCCAAGGCCGATCCCGAAGAGCAGCCCCCCGGCAATCCCGAACGAGGCCCCCTCGACCAGCCTCACCCCGCTCGCCGTCAGTCCGGACCCGAAGCTTGATCGGACCTCCGGGGTTGTGGCCGTCTCGTAAAGCGTCCCGAAGGAAACCAGGACATCGGTCCCGACCCACCCCCGGACGACGGCGACCTCCCACAGCGCGAGGAGGAGCGCCACGGGCAGGAGCCCACGGAACAGGGGATGACGGGAAATCGCGGCGGCGGCGTTCATGTTCCCCGTGCTAATGACTCCCCTGCCAGCGGAGGAGCCGCGCCTCGACCTGCTTCAGCCCGAAGTCGAACAGGAACCCGACCAGCCCGATCACGCCGACGCAGACCAGGACGACGTCGAGCTGGAAGATCAGCCGCCCCCACGACATGAGGTAACCGATCCCGTCCGACGAGGCGAGGATCTCCACCGCGACGAGGGAGACCCAGACGTGGGAGAGCCCCTGCCGGACGCCGGTGAAGATCGAGGGAAGCGCCCCCGGCAGGATCACCTTCCGGATCACCGTCCAGCGGCGGAGGCGGAAGACCCGAGCCACCTCGATATACTGGGCCGGGATGCTCCGGATCCCTTCGGAAGCGGTGAAGGTGATCGGGATGGAGCAGGCCTTCGCCATGACGAAAAGCTTCAACCCCTCCTCGATGCCCAGGAACTGGATCAGCAGGGGAATGAGGGCGACGGCCGGGAGCTGCGCCACCGTCCGGAACAGCGGCCCGATCCAACTCTCCACCGCCGGGGAAAACCCCATCGCCAGGCCGAGGAAAAGACCGACGGCCCCACCGACGACGAACCCCTTCGCCACCCGCTCCAAGCTGATGCCGAGGTTCGAAAGGAGATCGCCCCCGGCGAGCAGGTCGTGAAAGCTCTGCGCCACGGCCGCGGGCGCAGGGAGGATCGTCGCCGGCAGCCACCGCCAGTGGGCCGCCGCCCACCACAGAGTCAGGACAACCAGCGGCACGATCAGCCCCACGCCTTTCCCCGCTGCGGCGGCCAGCCAGCGTGAAAAGAGAATCCGGCCTCCCGACTTCGTCTCCAACCGCCGCGGATTGACCCGCTTTTTCCGTTCCTGGCCAGGTAGGACGGGAGCCTGCGGACGGGAGAGGCTCACGCGGCGGCGCAGGAAGAGAGAGGCCGGGGCGGTCGCGGCCCGAAGCGGAAATGGCCTCAATTCGAGGGCAGGGGCGGGGGCGTGAGTGGACATGACGTGAACCTCAGATTTGGTAAATCCCCTTTGTGGGAGGAGGCTGCGGGGTCTGCGTGAGCTGGAGCAGTTCCCTCAGCACCTCGTGGCGAACCTCAGCGAAGGCCGGATCGATCCGGTTCCGAGGATGGGGCAGATCGACCGGGATCACCCGCTCCACCCGACCCGGACGGGAACCCAGGACCACGATC
>CAISZB010000472.1 GCA_903889845.1 uncultured Verrucomicrobium sp.
CGGCCTCTTCCTCGCCCTGGGCGGCTGCTCGATGGCCCCGGACTACCAACGGCCCGAAACCCAGGCCACCCTCGCCCCCGCCTGGCCCCAGGGGGAGGCGAAACCGCCCAAGGCCCTCCCCGCGAACCAACCCGCCCCGACGGCCGACCTCATCGGCTGGCGCGACTTCTACACCGATCCCCGCCTCCAGAAGCTGATCGAGCGCTCCCTGGCGAACAATCCCGACCTCCGCCTCGCCGCGCTCAACGTCGAGAAAGCCCGGGCGCAATACCAGATCACGGAGGCCCCCCTCCTCCCGACGATCGACGCGACCGGTTCCGGCAACCTCCAGCGGACCGCGAAGACCCTCAGCGGCACCGGCTCCCCGGTGACCAGCCACTCCTACACGCTGAGCCTCGGCTTCACCTCCTACGAGCTCGACCTCTTCGGCCGCCTCCGCAGCCTGAAGGCGCAAGCCCTCGACCAGTATCTCTCCCTGAAGGAAACCCAGACGGCGACCCAGATCACCCTCGTCTCCGAGATCGCCGGGGCGTGGTTCACCTGGCTTGCCGACCGCGACACGCTCGCCCTCGACCAGGACATCGTGAAGAGCCAGCGGACCTCGACCGAGGCCCTCCGCAAGAGCCGCGCCCAGGGCATCGCCACGGAACTCGACCTCCGCGACGCGCAGACCGCCCTCCACGGCTACGAGGCCGACGCCGCCGAGGCGGCCCGGCAGGTCGCCCTCGACCGGAACGCCCTGGAACAGCTCCTGGGCGAGCCCCTCACGCCCGAAGTCGAGACCTACCTCACGAAGGACGCCGCCCTGGACGGGGGGAACGGCGGCAAGAACCCCCTCCTCCTCCGCGACCTGCCCCCCGGCCTCCCCTCCGACCTCCTGGAACGCCGTCCCGACCTCCGCTCCGCCGAGGACACCCTCCGGGCCGCCAACGCGAACATCGGCGCCGCCCGCGCCGCCTTCTTCCCCAGCATCACCCTCACCGCCGCCCTGGGCACCGCCAGCAACGGCCTCTCCGGCCTCTTCGCGGACGGCTCGAACATCTGGCAGTTCGCCCCGAAGATCAGCCTCCCGATCTTCGACGGCGGCGTGAACCAGGCCAACCTCGACGTCGCGAAGGCGAGCCGCGACATCGCCGTGACCCAATACCAGAAGACGATCCAGGCCGCCTTCCGGGAGACCGCCGACGCCCTCGCCTCCCGCTCCTCCTACCAGGACCAGCTCCGCGCCGTCGAACAGGAGATCGCCGACGCCGCCGAGGCCTACCGGCTCGCGAAGATGCGTTCCGACGCCGGGGTCGACACCCTCCTCAACACCCTCACCCGGCAGCGCACCCTCTTTACCGCGCGCCGCGCCGCGATCACCCTGCGGTTGGCGAAGCTGGAAAACCTCGTCACCCTCTACCGCGTCCTCGGCGGAGGGTGGCAGGAGGGGGGAGACGGAACCAAGCCGCTCTGACCAGCCCCTTCCCATAGTGATTCCTCCCAAGGAGGTTAGATTCAGCGGAGATGGCGACCGCTCAGAAGTAGGCCTATAGGGATGCGTTCTTCTCCCCACGCCGTATCAGAGCCGGGAGGTTTGGAGGGCGGGCACTGCCTGCGCGATAGCGCAAAGTACCCCCCAAAGGGAAACTAACTGGCAGAGACGGGAGTCAACCCCTCCATTCGTTCAAACGCGCGGACCGCCTCCACCTGTACAGGGAAGCGTAGCGATTGTACCCGGTCCCGAAGGGTGGTACCTATAACTTCGCGCCCCCCTCTACCTCATTCCTCCGTCGCGCCGCCGCCCCCAGCGGCAGGCCGAAGGCCAACCCCAAGGTTGCGCCCGTGACCAGGTCGCTGAGGTAATGCCGTCCCAGCCACGCCCGCGACCAGCAAACGCCAATGGCCCCGATGGTCGCCGGGATTCCGATCTCCGGCAGGGCGACGAGGAGGGCCGAGGCGGTGGCCATCGACGTCGTCGCGTGGCCGGAGGGGAAGCCCTGTAAAAGCGCCGTGGGATGGGGCCCGTAGAACCCGTCGGGCGGGGCCGAGGGCCGGAGGGAACGACCGAAGGAAACGAGCGGAACGACCTCCGCAGGCGAAGCCCGATGAAGCTGCGCCGCCGCTTCCGCCGCCGTTGCCGAAGGCCGGGGCCGACCCAGGGTGAGGCGCAGCGTGCTGCCGGGAATCCCCGCCAACGTTGCTGCCAGCAGGGCGGCAAGCCCGGCCCGCCGCCACGTCTCCCTTTTTGCGACAAGCCCCGCCCCGATCAAGCCGAAAGAAACGATGAACGTCCCCGTGAGGTAATCGCCCCAGAAGCTGAATGCCTCGGCGGCAGGACCGTAGCCCGGAACCCATGCGCCGTTGTCGATGGGGGTGAGACGTGCAACGGGAAAGTCGTACTGAAAAATAACCAGGAGCAAGACAAGGACGGCCAGAGCCACTTCCATCCAAAGCCAGGCAGAACCCCGAAGCCTCCCCCGCCACGCCACGACAAGGAGGGCTCGCGCCTCGGAGCCGAGGGACAGAAAAAGGGAGGGCGGCTTCATTCCGCCAGGTTTCTTACCCGAAAAGATTGTACTTCACGATCACGTAGATGGCGCGGACGCCGTCCTTCCAGCCGATCTTCTTCCCCTGGTCGTAGGTGCGGCCATGGTAGGAGATGCCGATCTCGTAGAAGACGGCCCGCTTCTTGGCGAGCTTCGAGGTGATCTCCGGCTCGAAGCCGAAGCGCTTCTCCTCGATCGTGATCGACTGGATCACTTCCCGCCGGAAGGCCTTGTAGCCCGTCTCCATGTCGGTGAGGTTGAGGTTCGTGAACATGTTCGAGAGGAGCGTCAGGAAGGCGTTCCCCATATAGTGCCAGAAGTAGACGACGCGATGGGCGCCGCTCCCCATGAAGCGCGACCCGTAGACGACGTCGGCCCCCATCTTCTCGATCGGGGCGATGAGCTCGGGATAGTGGACGGGATCGTATTCGAGGTCGGCGTCCTGGATGAGGACGATGTCCCCCGTCGCCTTCTGGAAGCCGGTGTTGCAGGCCGCGCCCTTCCCCTGGTTCTTGTCGTGGTAGAAGACCTTCGCCACGTTCTGCGGGACGATCTTGTCCCGGAGGATATCCCGCGTGCCGTCGACGGAGCAGTCGTCGACGATGATGATCTCGGCATCGGGGGCCTGCTCCCGGACCCGGGCGAGGATCGTCTCGATCGTTTTTTTCTCGTTAAAGCAGGGGATGATGATGGACAGCTTCATGAAAGAGCGGAAAGCGTAGTCGGGATCGGGGGACGATGGCAAGGCCCGTCCTTCCCATAGTTCCAGCCATACAGGGAAGCGACGCGCTTATGTCCAGCCCCGCAGGGAAGGCATTCTCCGCGCCTCCCTACCTCGGCCTCGCCCGCTTCGCCTCATAAAGCGCCGCGTCGGCCTGGTTCAGAATCGCTTCGAGCTGGATCGGCTCGCCCGGCTTCGGGCGATGGAAACCGAGGCTCATTGAGACGCGGTAGGGACGGCCCGACTCGGAGTTGATCCGGGCTAGTTCCTCCCGGATGCGGAGCGCCAGGCGCTCCTCGGCCCCTTCCTGGGCGCGGAGGAGGAGGACGACGAATTCGTCCCCGCCGATGCGGGCGGAGATGGCGTCGGCGGTCGTCGCCCCCTTGAGGGCCTCCCCGGCGTGGGCGATGGCCCAGTCTCCGGCGGCGTGGCCGTGGGTGTCGTTGATCGGCTTGAGGCCGTCGAGGTCGGCGAAGAGGACGAGGGCCTCCCCGCCCTGCCGCGCCGCCAGTTCCTCCCCGGCGACGCTCAGGAAACCGCGCCGGTTGTAGAGGCCGGTGAGGGGGTCGATGAGGGAAGCCTGAAGCAGGTGCTCCCGCTCCCGATGCCGCTCCTTTGCATAGCGGATCGCGCGGAGGAGGAGAGGGGCCGTCACCTGCGATTTGACGAGGTAATCCTGGGCGCCGAACTGGAGCGCCTTCAACCCCATCTGGTCGTCGTCGAGGGAGGTGAGGACGACGACGGGAGTCTTCCAGAAGGCCTTCCCCGCGCGGGCGACGGTCGCCGCGCCGGTGCTGTCGGGCAGGGAAAGATCGAGGAGGACGAGGTCGAAGGCCTCGGTCTGGGCCATGTCGATCCCTTCCTGGAGGAGCTCGCACTGGCGGACCTGGAAGGAGAGGTTCGTCTCCTTCAGGGTCTCCTCCAGCAGCAGGGCATCGCCCCGGTTGTCCTCAATCAGGAGTATGCGTAATGGGACGGAAGAGGCGGGGCCGCTCATGAGAACGGGACTATCTCAGCCGAATGCCCCGCCGATTTCAACCCCGGCGTTTGTTTTTGGGAATGTTTGGGGGCGAAAGGAGAGCGAAGGGGTCCCCTTCTCCTTCGCGCCCCCCCATTAAGGGCGTGCAATGCCCCCGTCCCAGAGTATAGTCTCCCTTCCCCCGCCCATGAAACCGAAAGTCGCCCTCTACGACACGACCTTGCGCGACGGCGCGCAGGCCGAAGGGATCAATTTTTCCACCGCCGACAAGCTGCGCATCGCCGCGCGGCTTGACGCCTTCGGGGCCGACTATATCGAGGGCGGTTGGCCGGGGAGCAACCCGAAGGACATCGAGTTCTTCGAGCGCGTCCGCGACCTGCCCCTGGCCCACGCGAAGGTCGCCGCCTTCGGCAGCACGCGCCGGATGGGCGTCGCCGTCGATCAGGACCCGCAGGTCCGCCTCCTGCTGGAGGCGGGCACCCCCGTCGTGACGATCTACGGGAAGACCTCCCTGCGCCATGTCCGCGAGGTCCTGCGGACGACGCCGGAGGAAAACCTGGCCATGATCGCCGAGACCGTCGCCTTCCTGAAGGAGAACGGCCGCGAGGTGGTCTACGACGCGGAGCACGCCTTCGACGGCTACCGGGAAGACCCCGACTACGCGCTGGCCTGCTTCAAGGCGGCCCGGGACGCCGGGGCGGCCTGCGTGGTCCTCTGCGACACGAACGGCGGCTCCCTCCCCGACTTCGTTTCCGAAATGACGAAGGCGGCCATCGCCCACCTCGGCGGCACCCCCGTCGGCATCCACACCCACGACGACGGCGGCCTGGGCGTCGCCAACGCGCTCGCCGCCGTCGCGGCGGGGGTCCGGCACGTCCAGGGGACCCTCAACGGCTACGGGGAACGGAACGGGAACTGCAACCTCACCACCGTCATCCCGAACCTCCAGCTGAAGATGGGTTATCCCCTCCTCCCGGAGGTGAAGCTGACCCAGCTGCGCGACCTCTCCCTCTTCGTCGACGAGACCGCGAACCAGCGCCCGAACATCCGCGCCCCGTTCGTCGGCCAAGCCTCCTTCGCCCACAAGGGGGGGACCCACGTCAACGCCGTCAACAAGGTCGCCGCGAGCTACGAGCACATCGTCCCGGAAACCGTCGGCAACGCCCGCCGCGTCCTGGTCAGCGAGCTGGCGGGCGGCGCCAACGTGATGATGAAGGCCCGGGAGCTGGGCATCGCCCTCGACGAGAAAGCGCCGGAAACCCGTGCCATCCTGGAAGAAGTGAAACGGCTGGAGAACGACGGCTACGAGTTCGAGGGGGCCGACGCCTCCTTCGAGCTCCTCATCCGCCGGGCGCGCGGGGAGTACCGCCCCTTCTTCGACCTATTGGAATACCACGTCTCGATCCGCAAGGACCCGGAGCGCGCGATCGACCTTTGCGAGGCCACGGTGAAAATCTCCACGCCGCCCCGGGACGGCCGCGTCCACCAGGGTTATGAGGTGGCCGAGGGGGACGGCCCCGTCAACGCCCTCGACGCCGCGCTGCGCAAGGCCCTCACCGTCTTCTATCCCGACGTCGCCCGGGTTGCCCTCACCGATTATAAGGTGCGCATCGTGAACTCCTCCTTCGGCAGCGGGAGCGGCGCCCGCGTCCGCGTCTTCATCGAGTCGGGCGCCGGCGAGCAGAGCTGGAGCACCGTCGGCGTCTCGACGAACATCGTCGAGGCCTCCTGGCTGGCGTTGACGGAGAGCTTAGAGTATTTTCTGTACCGTCGGCAGGCCGCGGAAAAATAGCGCTGCGGCGGCAAGCAATCCGCAAGGAAAGCGTTGCTCCGGACCGAGGAACCTTCTAAAAACGGCACCTCCCCTTTATTCCGCTAGGGCTGAGGGGGGGACCTATTTCTGTCCCATTTCTGCGCCATTGTGCGCGAAATCACCTAGGGCATGATGCCTATTGTTGCAATTGCAATTTAGGGTATCCTAGGTGAAGAGTGAGGCTCTGACTGTAGAAAATGTGTCGCACTCCACTCAAATCAACGTGTCGATCCCATAAATCATTCCCTTCACTGGATAATTTCCCCTGCAACATTAATGACCTCTTTGTTTTCCAAATAACTCCATGAAAAGCGCCCTCATCATCGAAGATCAAGTCCTCTTCAGCGATCTTCTCATGCGCACCCTTAAGCAGGAGACCTCGTTCCAGGAGATCGAAGTCTGCCGGGACGGGAAGGCGGGGCTGGAACGGGCCCTCCTCATGCGCCCCGCGCTCGCCCTGGTCGATCTTTACCTGCCCAGCCTGAACGGGATGGAAGTCCTGCGCCACCTCCGTTCCGCCCTGCCGGAGACCCGCGTCGTGATGATGACCGCCTTCGAGACGCCGGAACTGATCAACGAATTCCACCGCGCCGGGGCCGAGGGCTACATCGCGAAGCAGGCCCCGCTCTCCCACCTCCTCTCCGTCATCCAGCAGGTGACCCGGCCGGAGCTCTCCTCCGATCCCGACACCGTCGCCGCCGCGAACCGGACCAGCCACCTGGACCGCCCGCCCGCCCTCCTCCTCACGGGCCGGGAACTGGAACTCCTCCGCCTCGTCGCCGAGGGGAACAGCACGAAGGAA
Organism: uncultured Verrucomicrobium sp.; assembly: GCA_903889845.1. Classification (GTDB taxonomy): domain Bacteria; phylum Verrucomicrobiota; class Verrucomicrobiia; order Methylacidiphilales; family GAS474; genus GAS474. Next base: position 6,844 of record CAISZB010000472.1, read on the forward strand.
ATCGCCACGAAGATGGGCATCTCCTTCAAGACGGCCCAGACCCACCGGGCGAACCTCATGCGGAAGCTCGACATCCACGAGGTGGCCACGCTGACCCGCTACGCCATCCGCCACGGCCTCGTCCGGGCCGACTACGACGGGGAAGCCGCCCCGGTCGAGGAAGCGGCGCGGGGGTAGGGGGGCGCGACTGCCTGCGCGATAGCGCAGGCAGTCCCGGTCCCGAAGGGCCGCTAGGCCTTGCATGACTTCAAGAAGGCGTCCCAGTCGCTTTTCCGGTTCACGTTGAGGAAAAAACCTTCCTCCTCCGGCGGCACGGGCAGGGCACGGAGTTTCCCCGCCTCGATCCCGCACCGGGCCAGGCGATGGAACGACGTGTCGGGACCGGCGAGGTGGGCGCGGACTTCGGGCAGCAGACTCGCCGGCCAGAGCGCGGCGAGCGGTTCCAGGCGGCCTCCCTCCAACTCCGGGATCGCGCCCCCGCCTTCGCTTTGATCCAGCAGAAGCCGGAGCCGGTCCGCCGTCATCCGGGGCATGTCGACGGCGAGGACGAGGAGGCGCGGCACCCCTTCGGCCTCGCACCGCTCCAGCGTGGCGAGGAGGCCGCCCAGCGGGCCGCAGTCGGTCTGCGCGGGATCGGGGACGACCACGACGTCGTCGGGCACGGAAGGGAAATCGGGCCCCCGCACCGAAAGGAAAAGCCGGGCGGGGTGGAGGGCGCGGAGGGTGTCGAGCTGGCGGTCGAGGAGGGTGCGGCCCCGCCACGCCAGCGCCGCCTTGTCCTCCCCCATCCGGGTCGAGCGGCCCCCGACGAAGAGGGCGGCGGCGAAGGGAACCGGGGTCGCGCTCATGGGGAGAGGGTCAGCGTCCCGTCGGTGAGGACGGCGGCGCGGAGGCCGCCCCGGCAGCCGGGCGCGAGGAAGGCCTCGGCCCCCGGCTTCAGCGCGCGGTCCATCCAGTAGCAGGGGAGGCACGGCGTGGTCCCCCGGAAGCGGACCCCCTGGACCTCGAACTCGATCCCCACGAGGGAGTCGAGGTCGGCCCCGGCGACGACGACGTTCCGGCGGAGGAGGCCGGGATCGGTCGTCTCCGGAGGGAGGCCGAGTTCGCGGCAGAGGTCGAGGAACGTCTCCTCCGCGAGGAAGGTGACCTGCCCCTTGTAGGGTTCCCCGCGCTCCTTCTTGAA
>CAISZB010000473.1 GCA_903889845.1 uncultured Verrucomicrobium sp.
CAGACTCCTATTGGGAGAAGTACGCTCCGCGGCCCCCTCTTTTCCCTTCACCCTCATGAAATAAACCCCCTTGACACCGTACCAAAACGTGGCAAATTCTCCACGACTCTTCTAGGTGTACTTAACTAGATTTAGTTAAGGCCGAGAAAAGATCAAAAGGGAGCCCCGTTACTTATGAAAAGCATCAATCTGACCCATGCCATTGCCCGCCGGCCGTTCTTCGAGGACAAGCCGAAGCGTGTCGGCCTCTTTGCGACCCTGGTCCTGTCGAACGCCTTCTGGATCGCCGTCTCCTGCACCCTGCTGGTGACCGTCATCTCCATGAGCAAGATCGGCAAGTCGATCACCGCCACCCTCTGGGAACAGCACCAGCGCATGGCCGAGATCGAAGCCGCCAAGGCCCAGGCCATCGCCGAGCGCGACGAGAAGATCGCCAACCTCCTCCGCTTCCAGAATAGCTCCACCTCCGACATCCTTACGATGGCGAAGGCCCTCAACGCCGTTTTCGAGACCGCCCGGAACTCCGAAGAGGAGCGCTTCCTGGAACAGGCCCTCCCCGAGGCCCTGCGGATCCAGATCACCGAAGGCATCCCCGCCTCCGCGATCATGGCCCAGGCCATCCTGGAGAGCCACTACGGCCAGAGCAGCCTCGCGAAGAACGGCAACAACTTCTTCGGCCTGAAGGCCTTCGACACCTGGAAGGGCGCCCGCATGCGGAACGTCCCCACCCTCGACGACGGCAGCATCCCGACGATCGCCGACTTCCGCTCCTACCCGAACCTCTCCGAAGGCTTCAACGGCTACGCCTCCTTCCTCCGGGAAACGGGCCGCTACGACAACGCGTTCAACAAAAAAACCGGAGTCGAGTTCATCAGCACCGTCCTCCGCGACGGCTACTGCGGCGATCCCCACTACGTCGAGATGGTCCGCGAAATCATCAGCCGGAACAACCTCGATCGCCTCGACGCAATCTTCGCCACCCAGGTGGCCAAGGCCGCCCCGACGACGCTGGCGAAGAACCGCTCCTCTTGATCGGACGATTAGCGAATAAAACGCTTTACGAAAAACGGCACCTTTTCAGGTGCCGTTTTTTTGTGCCCCGGCCCCGAGGGCCAATTCCCGGAACGCCTCCCCCCGCTCCTCGAAATTGCGGAAACAGTGGTAGCTGGAGGCAGCGGGGGAAAGGAGGCAGAGGCTCCCGGGCCGGGCCTCCCGCTTCGCCAACGCGACCCCCTCCTCCAGGGTGGCAACCTCGGCGATCTCAAAGGAAACCGCCCCTTCCCGAAGCTGCCGGGCCAAAATCGACCCCGTCTCCGGCATCAGAATCAACCACCGGAGCCGGGACCGGCGCAGCGCCTCGGAGAGGCCCCGGTAATCGACCCCCCGGTCCATCCCGCCTGCAATGAGAATATCGGTCTCCGGCAACGCCTCCAGCGCCGCCAACGTCGCCTCCGGCACCGTTGAGATCGAGTCGTTGTAATACCGGACCCCGTCGACCGTCCCCACCGGCTCCAGCCGGTGCGGCAGGGCGTGGAACGAGTCGAGGGCGCCCTGCACCCCCTCCGCGGGCAGTCCCAGAATACGGGCCGCAGTCCAAGCCGCCAGGGCGTTGAGCCGGTTATGGCTCCCCGGCAGCTGCGCGTTCCCCCGGAGCGCAAACGGAAAAGGGGTCCCCGGCCCGAAGGAATGCCGCTCCACCCCGGGTGCCAAATCGACCTCGGCCAACCCCTCCGCCAACCGGGGATCGTCGCTCCGGTAGACCAGGTGCCCCCCCGGCTTCAGGACCCGGGCCAGGTTCGCCTTCGCCCGCCGATAGGCCGCAAAGGAGCCGTGATAATTGAGATGCTCCTCGTACAGATTGAGCCAGACCCCGATATGGGGGGCGGCCTCGGGATGAAGCCCCTCCAATTGATACGAGGACAACTCCGCCACCGTGATCGAGTCCGGCCCCAACTCCTCGATGAAGTCCCAGAGCGGAATCCCGATGTTCCCCCCCAGCCGGACGTCGGGAAAGGCCGTCGCCAGGAGGTGCCGCAGGAGGTGGGAGGTCGTGCTCTTCCCCTTCGTCCCCGTCACCGCCACCGTCCGCCCGGGGGCGAAGCGGAGGAAGAGATCGGCCTGCCCTGCGATCCGGTCCGCCTCGGCGGGGGAAAGCCCCAGCGGCGCCAGCGGAATGCCCGGGCTCTTCAACACCAAGTCGAACGAGGCCAATCTCCCTGGCACCTCCTCCTGCAGCAGAAAATCGACGAGTGGGTCCTCGGCTAGCTCGGCACGTACGGCATCGATCCGAGCATCGGCGACCGTGAGCCGCGCGGCGGGAAAATGACGGCGGAGGAACCGGTAACTCGACCGCCCCTCCTTCCCGAAGCCCCACAGCAGCAGCTTCCTCCCCGCCAGAAAATCGACCAAGTCCGAGACCATCTTCTTATTTCAAGAGGGGAAGATAGTGCGCCGGAACCCCGTTCCGGTCATTAAAAAAGCGCAGGAGCGCGGCAGCATCGTCGCGAGAGGAGGCCAGGTCGGCATGAGTCGAGAGGAAATACCGAAGCAGCGCCGAC
>CAISZB010000474.1 GCA_903889845.1 uncultured Verrucomicrobium sp.
CGACGAGGAGGCCGTCGCGGAGGGCGGCTTCGATTTCGCCCAAGGTCTGGCCGACCTGGGTGCGGCGGGTACGGTCGACGAAGAGGGTCCCCGATTGCCGGGCGAACCAACCGAAGACAGGCCACGCCGCAACTTCCTTTTTCGCGACGAAGACGCACGGACGGAGGGCGGCGAGGAGGGGGATGTCGAGGTAGCCGAGGTGGTTGGAGACGAGGAGTCCGCCCTGGCCCGGCGCGGGGAGGGAGCCGCGAATTTCAACCCGCAGGTTAAAGAGGGGGAGGAGCCGCCCGGCAGTGCGCTGGAGCCAGAGGGCGCGGACGCGGGCCTGCCGTTCCTTCTTCGCGAAGGCGCAGGTGGCGAGGTGGTCGCACGCCGATCCGGCGAGGGAGAGGCCGATGCGGAGGGCGCGCCAAAGAACGCGGAGATTCATTCTCCGAAGAACTTTTGCCGAACCGGCGCCGAAAGCGAGTCGAGATCGAGGAGGGTGAGGAAATCGATCGTCTTGAAGTGGGCGTCGAGGGCGGGCGGGCCGCAGATCTTCGCCCCGAGGGAGAGGTAGGCCCGGAGGAGCTTCGGGAGGGGGATGGCCTCCTCCTCGGTGGCCAGGGCGTGGAGGGGGCAGTCGTAGGCGGGCAGGGGCAGGGTGCGGAAGGGTTGCGGGGCGAGGTGGCGGCGGACCAACTCGTTGAAGGCGGTGGCCCCGGCGGCGGGGTTTTGGCTGGTGAGGGAACTGCACCCGATGAGGTAGCGGGCGCCATGGTCCTGGGCGTAGCCGGCGATCCCCTTCCAGAGGAGGCCGAGGACGGCCAGGTTCCGGTGGGAGGCCTCGACGCAGGCACGGCCCAGCTCGACGAGGCGGGGCCGGACGCCCTCGAAGGGGGCGAAGTCGAATTCCTGAGCGGAGTAGTAACCGAGGTTCTGTGCCGCCGCGAGGCCGGTCTGAAGGCGATAGGTCCCGACGATCTGGGCCGTGGGGAGGTGTTCGACGAGGAGGTGGTCGCAGACGGCGTCGAAGGGGTCGGCATCGAGGCCGGTGAGGTAGGAGTGCTCCAGCCCCTCGTTCAGTTCCAGGTTGAAGACGCGGAAGCGGAGGGCCTGGGCGGCGCGGACGTCGGCGGGATCGCCGGGGCGGGCGAGGCGGAGGGCGTAGTGGGAGGCGGCGGAGGGGGTCAGGCGCGCCGCCATGGGGCGCGCAGCGGAGGACGGAGATGAAATCACCCGCCGAGCGTCCTGCCGCCGTGAGGCGATCGTGTGGCGGGACGGTGAATCTTTCCGGGCCGTTCGGTTACGATTCCGTGTCGTCCTCGATCCGCTCGGCGATCTCTTCCCGGTACTTCATCCGGAGGCAGGCGTAGCCGACGACGCCGACGGCCAGGCCGCTGAGGAACCAGAGGGGGAACTTGTTCATCGGCGGGCCCGGATCGGGGTAGAAGGTGCCGATGAGGGGGAGGCTCAGGAAGAGGAGGGAGACGCCGGAATGGAGGAGGTGCCGCGTGCGGAGCTGGCCGAGGCGCCGGAGGGAGATCGGGGCGGCAATGGCGATCATCGAGTAGACGGTGAGGAAGCCGTAGGTGGCGATCGTGCCGAGGTAATCGTAGAGCTGGGAAAGGGAGAGCCCGGCAAGGACGCACCCGGCGGGGAAGGCGAAGCCGAGGAGGCTGCAGAGGGCGACGGCGTGGTGGGGCGTGGCATTGACGCGGTGGGTCCGGGCCATGCCGGGGTGGACGATGCCGTGCCGCCCCAGGGTGAAGAGGATGCGGGCCGCGGCGTTGACGCAGGCCAGGGCGCAGGCCATCGCGCTGACGATCACGCCCAGGGAGAAGAGGAAGCCCAGGAAGGGGTGGCCCAGGTGGGAGGTGAGGACGGCGATGGGGTTGTCCGCCGCCGCGTAGTCGCCCCCGATGGCGCGATAGCCGAGGATCGAGACGTAGGAGGTGACGAGGAAGAAGAGGCCGCTGCCCAGGACGCTCCAGGAGAGGGCGCGGGGGATGTTGCGGAGCGGGTCGCGGTCCTCGGAGCCGAGGGTCGTCGCGCTCTCGAAGCCGACGAAGCTGAAGATCGCCATGACCAGGCCCATCCGGACGCCCGCCGGGGTCGCCCCGGCGAGGGAGATCTGGGCGGGATCAAGGAAAGTGCGGAAATGGAGGCAGACGAGGAGGCCGATGAGGAGGATGAGGCAGACGGAGAACGCCTCCGCGCCGAGCATGAGGCGGGCGGAGACGCGGATGTCCCGGTAGGCGACGTACCAGACGAGGAAGGAGCAGAGGCCG
>CAISZB010000475.1 GCA_903889845.1 uncultured Verrucomicrobium sp.
CCGATCTTTGGCCCGCCGATTTCGAGGTAGCCGACGACGTCCTTCACCGGCCAGCGGGGGGCGTTCCTTTCGACGATGGTGCGGATCACAGCGAGATCGACGATTCCCCGCTTCTTCTCCTCCGGATTGAACCCGAAGGTGCTGTTGAAGAGGGCGTCGGTGTTCTTGAAGTGGAACTCGGCCATCCAGGGGATCGAGAACTCGAAGAGTTCCAGATTCCCATGGATCACGTTTCGGTTCACGTCGGCGACGCCGTGGCTGATGTCGCCGCAGAGAAGGGCGGGGACCGTCGAATCGCGGTGAGCGTGGTGATAGGCGGCGGCGGTCTCCATCATCGTCCGGATCTCGTTCGGGGTTGACGGCGGCTCGGCGAGGCACGACATCGGCTCCAGCGTGATCGCCTTCAGGCCGAGGCCGTGGGCGCGGTGCATCAACTCGTGCAGGTGCCGGTGGAAACAGGCAAGGCCGGGCGCCTTCGTCTCGGGCCGGTCCCGATAGATCGCGCCCGGGTTCCAGCCGCAGACGTCGACGCCGAGGCGGGCCGCCGACTCCAGCAGGCGCTCGCAGCCCTTCCGCGCGGCACGTTCCATGAACGGGTCGCCGGTGAAGAAGCCGCCCAGTTCGCGGTGGGCAGTGAAGAGGCTCTTCAGGATCAGGCCGCGCTGCCGGGCCTCCTCCTTCGTCCGTTCGAACCAGCCCTCTTCCAGCGCGTAGAGTTCAAAGAAGGAGCCGACCTGGACGTGGCGGATGCCTTCCTCGGCCAACAGGTCGAAGAGCCAGGGGAAGCTGTAGCGGGTCTCGATCGGATCGGTCTTGATGCCGAGGGAGAAGTTCATCGTGTCGCCTCCGGAGTGATGTCGAAGATCACCTTGTTGTGGAACCCGCGTCGGTTGACGATTTCGTCGAAGATGCGCGGACCCTCCTCCAGCGGCAACCGGTCGGTGACGAGCGGCGCGATTTGAAGCTGTCGGTCCATGAAGCGGAGGACCGTCGTCCAGTCGTCGGCACCAACGGGGGTGACCTTCGAGTTCCACGTGCTGTGGATCGTCAGTTCTTTGCGCAGGATGGCGGAGAAATCTTTCTCCCCGACCTGGAACGTCCCGCTGATGTTCCCCATGAAGAGGACCTCGCCGAACCGGGCGGTCGACTGGATCGCTTGGAGGAAGGTGATCGGGAGGCCGCAGGCCTCGATGGAGCGGTCGGCCCCCGCGCCGTCGGTCCGGTCGAAGACGGCCTTCACGGGATCGGTTTCCTTCGAGTTGACCGGGATGAAGCCCATCTCGGCGGCGAGGGCCGGCTTCCGCTCGTCGATGTCGACGACGAGGATCTGGGCGCAGCCGTGGATGCGCAGCCACTGCGCCGCGAAGTTCCCGATGGGGCCCGCGCCGTAGACGACGGCCGTGTCGCCCGCGCGAATGCGGAACTTGCGGACACCGTGGAGGGCGACCGCCGCCGGTTCCGTCGCGGCGGCGTGGAGAAGGTTCACTTCTTTCGGGACGGGGAAGAGGTTCTCCTCGGGGATGCGGAGGTATTCGGCGAAGGCCCCGTCGCGGCGGGAGCCGTAATAGTCATAGTCGGTGCACTGAGCGAAGTCGCCCGTCTGGCAGGGGCCACACTTATGACAAGGCAACAGCGGGAAGACCGCCACCCGGTCGCCCGCACGAAAGCGGCCTCCGGGCGCGCCTTCCTCGACCACGCCGCTGAATTCATGCCCCATAACGAGGGGGTGATGGTAGGCCTTGCCGCCGAAACCGCGAGGGATGTCGCTGCCGCAGATGCCGCAGGCGGCGATCCGCACCAGGGCATCGCTTTGGCCGGGTCCTTCCGGAATCGGGCGGTCGGTTTGATAGACGAGTTTTTTGTCAGCTTCGAGGACGAGTGCTTTCATAAGAAGGAGGTGCAGGAGTTATTCCCAATCGACGATCACCTTCAGGCTGTCGGGATCGGCGGCGCGCTGGATCGCGTCGAGGAGGCGGGTGTGGGGGAAACGCTCCGAGGCGTCGGTCATCCGGTCGATCCGGGGTAGGCCACCCTCGCTGAGAAAACGGTGTGCGAGGCCGATGCCGTGCATCCCGGAGCCATGCGTGGCCTGGTAGCACTGGAGCTTGTAATGAATGTCGTTGTTGAGATCGACCTCGTGGGCGATCCGGGGCTTCCCGTCGGCCCCCTTGACTCCGGCGTGACCGTCGAGGACG
>CAISZB010000476.1 GCA_903889845.1 uncultured Verrucomicrobium sp.
CCCCCGTCGACATGGACGACTTCCAGGCCAACCGCCGCGTCATCCTCTGGAAGTACACCCACCTGAACGATCCCCGGCTCACCCTGGAGAAGGAATTCTGGTTCATCCGGCAGGCCGCCGACTCCCTCGCCTTCAAGATCGGCTTCCACTTCCAGGACAAATGGATCGCCTACCAACTGGGCAACCACTACTTCGCCAAGACCGTTCCCGCCCCCGGCGGCACCTACCCCGACGACGGCTCGAACCTCGAAGTCTTCACCAACAAGGAAATCCTGGAGCTCGAAACCCTCGCCCCCCTCGCCCCCATCCCCGTCGGCGGCCACCGCGCCCACGAGGAAACCTGGCAGATCGGCACCCTGGCCGCCCCCATCGACACCGTCGCGGGAGCCAAGGCCTTCTTCGCCGGATTGAAGTAGCTCTCCCCCCCTACCGCCCCGTCTCCGCCAAGAACCCGCCGCGGGCCCGCCCGTTCCCGTGGGAAGCGGCCGAGGCCGGCCCCCGGAGGGACGCCGTCCTGACCGGCGCCGCATCCCGGTAAGCGTCGGGCGGCATCGCCGCCTCCCCGTCGACCATCAAGGAAATCTCCGCCACGATCACCTCCAGGTTCGAGGCCTGGACCTCAAGTTCCCCGACGGAGACCGCCGTCTTGTCGGCGCTGGCCGCCGAATTCTGCGTGAGCGTGTCCATCTGGGCGATCGTCGCCGTGATCGCCTTGATCCCCTTCGATTGATCCTTCGAGGAGCGCTCGATCTCGGAAATCGCCTTGTCCGTATCGACGATGTTCTTCTCGATCTCGTCGAGCCCGCGGTCGACGATGTCGGCCTGGACCCGGATCTCGCGCAGATTCTCGATGACCTGGCGCCCGACGCTCGCCCCCTGCGTGTTCTTCGAGATCGAGTCCTCGATCAGGTGCCCCGTCTCCTTCGCCGCCTGGGCGGCCCGCTGGGCCAGGTTCCGCACCTCGTCGGCCACCACCGCAAACCCGGCGCCCGCCTCCCCCGCGCGGGCCGCCTCGACGGCGGCGTTCAGCGCCAGGATATTCGTCTGGAACGCGATCTCGTCGATCGTCTTGATGATCTTCGAAATGGCGACCCCGGACTCGCTCATCTCCCCCATTGATTTGTTAAGCTCGTCGGTCGTCGTTTGCGCCTTGGCGGCGGCGCCGGCCAGCCGTTCCATGTTCTTCACGCTGGCCTGGACCGCCGTCCGCACCGCCGTCGACTTCCCGACCACGATCGTCATCTGATCGGCGTTCCGGGCGACGATGCCGCTGACCTCGTTCATCGAGGCACTCGTCTCCTCGATCGAGGCGGCGAAGCTGTTCGAGGAATCGACGAGGGCCTGGCTGGCGCCGGAGAGCTCCCGGGCGTCGGCGAAGAGGAGATGGGAGGTCTCGCCCAAGTTGGAAGCCACCTTGCGCAGTCCCCGCGTCGTCATGACCGAAATCCGGCGGGTAATGATCTGGATCGCGATCACCAGGACGAGGCAGAAGAGGCTCCCCCCGACGAGGAACCCGATCAGGCGGTTGATCGACTTCGACGTCGTCGCCACGGCCTCCTCCGAAGCCGCCTGGATCGCGTTGCCGAACTGTTCCAGCGTCCTCGTCAGCCTCAGGAACGCCGGGACGCACTTCGTGTCGAAGGCGGTGAACGCCTCCACCACCTTGTCCTGGCCCATGAGGGTGCGGGCCGCCAGGACGGCATCCGTGTACGCCTTCTCCTCCGCCCTCACCTCGGTCGCCTCGGAGCCCGAGAAATGGTCGAGGGCCCTTTCGAACCGCTCGACGTCCGCCGCACTTTCGGCGGCCCTCGCCTTGGCGATGTCGGGGGTCTGCGCAAAGAGATTCTGGATATTGGCCAGATGAACTTCGAGGATCGCCGTCTTCAGGAGACCGGCGCTCTGCAGGTCGGCCAGGTGCTTCTCGCGGATGAGGCGCTGGCCCTCCGTCGCCTGTTTCGACTCCTGATAAACGTAGATTGTCTGGATCAGGAGGATGGCCGCGACGATGCCGACCAGGCCGTTGATGAGGGTGAGGCGGCCCGAGATGCTTTTGAAACGGGAACCGGTTCCCTGGGAGGTGATCATAGAGGATTCGATGCAGTTTGATGGTTCAGCGGAGGGCACCCGGCAACCCATGCCGGGCGCCCCTTCTATATTTCGCCGGTCTTCGAACGAAGAATCAGGCGGTTACTTGACGGCGATCACCTTGACGCCGGGGGCCGCGCCGCTCTCGGCGAGACCGATCGCCCCGGGAGTCGAGGCCACCTTGTCGAGGAGCTCCTTATTGTCGGCGACGAACAGGGGCATCTTCCCCTTGCCGACGTAGACGAGGCGCTTCCAGCTCGATTGGAACTGGTCGATGCCCTGGCCTCCGGAAAGGTCGGGGAGCATCTTGTCCGTGGCCGCCGATTGGCGCGCGATCACGATCGTCACCGCGCTGCCGTCGGGCAGCGTGGTGGCGCGACCGTTGAGGATGTCGCCGAGGCTCCCCTTGGAGATGTCGGAAATCGCGACACCCGAGTTGGCCACCACCTGCTGCGCCATGGCCGAGGCCACGGACAGCGAACCGATCAAGCCCAACAGGACGAGAGAAAGAAAACTGGTCTTTTTCATGATATGATTTTCTCTCGGATTAGAAGCTCCACGACGTCTTGGCCACCAGCATGAACCATTGGGGGTCGCGGGCTGCGGAGTTGTTCGGATTTTCTCCGGTCTCGTTATATTCGAGGGAGGTCCCGTTCATGTAATGTCCTTCCAGCTTGAAGATCCAGTTGCTGCTGAGGTCGATCAGGGCGCACAAGGCCGTGTCGTCCTGATAA
>CAISZB010000477.1 GCA_903889845.1 uncultured Verrucomicrobium sp.
CCCGCTCTTCGAGGACCATCCCGACCTCGGTGGCTTCGTTCCCCTCCCCCCGCACGGCGCCTCCTTCTTCAAGGGCCTCTTCGCCCTGCGGCGTCGTCTGGCCGAGGGCCGCTTCGACGCCGTCGTCTCCCTCCATCCCGATCCGCAGGTCTACCTCGCCGCGTGGCTTGCCGGCATCCCGCAGCGGATCGGCTACAAGGAGGGGTGGACCGACTGGACCCTGACCCGGACCGTCCCCGACCGCCGCCGGGAACACCAGATGCGGGAGGCCTCCTACAACTTCGACCTCCTCCGCCCCCTCGGAGTTGCCTATCGGGAGCGGGACGAGGAACGCCTCCGCGCCGCCATAGTACCGCAGCGCGCCGCCCGCGAGACCCTGAAGCAGAAGCTGGAGGAACTCGTCGCCGGACGCCTCCGCCACTACGTCTGCCTCCATCCGACCGCCTTCTCCCCCATCGCCCGCTGGCCCGTCGCCCATTACCTTGAACTGGCCCGGCACCTCCGCGCCCGCCACGGCGTCGCAATCGTCCTCGTCGGCCACCAGCAGGACGATCCCGCCCACCGGGAATTCCGGGCCGGGGCGCAGACCGCGAACCTTCCCTTCGTCGATCTCACCGGCCGGATCGACCTCGCCGAGCTGGCGTGGCTCCTCAAGGGCTCCCTCGCCCTCGTCACCCGGGACACCGGGCCCAGCCACCTGGCCGCCGCCGTCGATTGCCCCGTCGTCGTCCTCTTCGGCCGCGTCGGGCCGCCCTACGGGCCGACGCGCTGGGCGCCGCTGGGCCATAACGTCGAAGTCCTGAAGAGCCGCGCCACCCGCCGCGCCGGGGAGGGCCGGGACGCCTTCTTCCGTCGCACCTTCGCCGAGATCCCGGTCGCCGAGGTCTACGAGGCCGTCGCCCGCTTCCTCCCGCAGCCCGCCTCCGAGGCTTAAAGCATGAACGCCCTGGCCCGCGAGACGAGTCCCTACCTCCTCCAACACGCGGGGAACCCCGTGGCGTGGCTCCCGTGGGGCGAGGCCGCCTTCGCGCAGGCCCGCGCCGAGGGCAAGCCGATCTTCCTCTCGATCGGCTACTCCACCTGCCACTGGTGCCACGTGATGGCCCACGAGTCGTTCGAGGACGAGGTGACGGCGGGCCTCCTCAACAAGCACTTTATTCCCGTGAAAGTCGACCGCGAGGAACGGCCCGACGTCGACCGCCTCTACATGGCCTACGTCCAGGCCGCGACGGGCCAGGGCGGCTGGCCGATGAGCGTCTGGCTGACGCCCGACCTCAAGCCCTTCTACGGCGGCACCTACTTCCCGCCCGACAACCGCTACGGGCGCCCCGGCTTCCCCGCCCTCCTGGGCCGGATTGCGGGCTTATGGCAACAGCAGACCGACCGGGAAGCCATCGTCGCCCAGAGCGAGGGGTTTTTCGCGAGTCTCGCGGAATCGGTCCGGCAGACGAAAGAGGAAGGGAGCGAAGGCCTCCCCGATCCCCGCGCCCTCCTCGCCGAGGGCTTCGAGTCGTTCCGTTCCCGCTTCGACGGACGCGAGGGCGGCTTCGGCTCGGCGCCGAAATTCCCCCGACCCGCCGTCTTCGAGTTCCTTTTCCGCCACGCCGTCCGCCTCCGGCGGGAGGGGAACCCCGATGGCGAAGCTGCCCTCCGAATCGCCCTCTTCACCCTCGACAAAATGGCCGCCGGAGGGATGCGCGACCACCTCGGCGGCGGCTTCCACCGCTACTCCGTCGATGCCCTCTGGCACGTCCCCCACTTCGAGAAGATGCTCTACGACCAGGCGCAACTCGCCCTCGCCTACACCGCCGCATACCGGTTGACGGGCGAGGCCCGCCACGCCGCCGTCGTCCGGGAGACCCTCGACTACCTCCTTACCGAAATGGCCACGCCCGAAGGAGGCTTCCATTCCGCCGAAGACGCCGACAGCCTTCCTCCCGAGGGAGGCCACCCGGTCGAGGGCGCCTACTACGTCTGGACGGCCAAGGAAATCGCCGCGCTTCTTCCAGCCGAGTCGGCTCCCCTCTTCGCCTTCGTCTACGGCGTCGAGGAGAGCGGGAACACGCCGCCCGGCTCCGATCCCCATGGCGAGTTCGTCGGGAAAAACGTTCTCATTCGCCGCCACTCCTCCGCCGAGGCCGCCACCCGCTTCGCCCTCCCGGAAGAGGAAGTCGAAACCCGCCTCACCGCCGCCCGCCGGACGCTCCTCGCCACCCGCTCCCAGCGCCCCCGCCCCCATCGGGACGACAAGATCCTCACCGCCTGGAACGGCCTCGCCCTCTCCGCCCTCGCCGTGGCGGCCCAGGCGCTCGACGAACCCCGCTACCGCCTCGCCGCCGAGCGGGTCGCCGCCTTCCTCCTGAAACACCTCCGCGATCCCAAGACGGGCCGACTCCTCCGCGCCTATCGCGAGGGTCCCGGCACCGTTGGCGGATTCGCCGAGGATTACGCTTTCCTGATCGCCGGGCTCCTCGACCTCTTTGCGACGACCTTCGAACCGCGCTGGCTCTCCGAGGCCTTGGCCCTTCAGAAAACGATGGACGCCCTCTTCTGGGACGACGCGGCGGGGGGCTATTTCTCGACGACCGGCGACGATCCCTCCCTCCTCCTCCGGATGAAGGAAGACTACGACGGGGCCGAGCCGGCGCCGAACTCGGTCGCCGCCGGGAACCTCCTCCGTCTCCACCGTCTGCTGGGCGATGCGGCGTTCCTCACCCGCGCCCAGGCCCTCTTCTCCTCCCAGCGGCGGCTCCTGGAACGGGTCCCCGAAGCGGCCCCGCTCCTTCTCGCCGCCTTGGAGGAAACCCTCCTCCCTCCCCTCCACCTCGTGATCGTTGGCCTTCCAGAATCGGAATGCGAGGCGACCCGCGTCCTGCTCCGCGAGGCCCGCCGTCCTTTCCTTCCCCACCTTGCTCTCCTGCTCTTCACGCCGGGGACCGTTCCCGACCTCTTCGGCAACCAGGCCTCCTTCTACGCCTCCCTCCGGGGCGAAAATGGCAAGGCCTCCGCCTTCCTCTGCGAAAATTTCGCCTGCCAACTCCCCACGACCAACCCCGTAGTACTACACAGTCTGCTTGAAAAACATTCCCAACCCCCTATCGGAGTGTTATAGACAGAGCACTGCACCCTAGGGGGGAGCCCACCAGCCAACACCCACTCCACCGCATCACTTTATGGCGCAATCGGACATCCTCCTTGAGGTCGGAACGAACGAACTTGAAATCATCGAGTTCGCCGTCGGCAACCGCCACTACGGCATCAACGTGGCGAAAGTCAAAAAAGTCGTCCACTATCAGCCCTCCATGCTGACGAAGGTCAGCGAGGTCCCCGAAGGCGTCGAAGGGATCATCTATTTCCAGAACAAGCCGGTCCTCCTCGTCAACCTGCGCCAGCTCCTCTCCATCGAGGAGGAGCCGCCCCGCGAGGATCGCCGTCTGGCGATCATCACGCAGTTCAACGACATGATCACGAGCTACCTGATCGACGGCGTGAACCGCATCCACCGCCTCTCGTGGAACAAGCTCCAGCCCTTCGAGGAAGTCATCCCGGGGTCGAACGCCTCGGTAACCGGCACCGTCACCATCGGGGACCGCGTCATCATGATCCTCGACCTGGAGCACCTCATCTCGAAGATCGTCCCGGAAGCCAGCATCCAGGCCTCGGCGAAGACCGCCGAATCGATCCACCACAGCGCCGGCCGGAACTCCGTCCGCATCCTCTTCGCCGAGGACTCCGCGATGATCCGGAAGATGACCGCCGGACAGCTGAAGGAGGCCGGATTCACCTCGATCGAGGTCTTCGAGAACGGCAAGCGCGCCTACGACCACATCTCCGAGCTGGTCACGAACGCCGTCCGCAACGGCAAGAACCCGAACGAGACCTTCGACCTTCTCCTGACCGACATCGAGATGCCCCAGATGGACGGCCTCACGCTTTGCAAGAACGTCCGGGAGACCCTCGGGCTGAAGACCCTTCCGATCGTGATGTATTCCTCCCTCATCAACGAGCAGATGGCCGCAAAATGCCGCTCCGTCGGCAGCACGGCCCACATCAGCAAGCCGCGCATCGACCAGATCGTGTCGATCATCGACCAGCATTGCGGCGTCGCCGCATGAGCTCCAGCCCAGCGATCCCCCTCCTCATCGCCGCCGATCCCCGGCAGGTCGATCTCGCCGCCTTCTCCTCGCACCTGCGCGAGGGGGCCGGCATTCCCATCGAGGCGATCCCCGTCCCCGGCGGTCCCGCCGCGCTGCGGGAAGCCCTCATCGCCCGGGGGCAAGGCAAAGACAAATCCTCCGGCCCCGTCGCCGTCGTCGATCCCGCCGTCGGCATCGCGACGAAAGGGTGGCTCCCCCACCTCCTCGAACGGCTCAAGGCCGATCCCACCCTCGGCCTCGTCGGGCCGAAGATCTACGACCGCTCCGGCCTCATCCTCTCCTGCGGGCGGACCGTCGTCTCCTCCCTCGGGATGCGGGACCACTTCGCCAATATCGGCTTCGGCGAGTCGGAGGCGGAGAAATTCAACCGCTTCGCCGAAGTCGATGCCGTCCTCCCCTGGGCCTTCGTCGTCCGCCCGGAAGCCTTGGCCGCCTTGGCTGCGGCGG
Organism: uncultured Verrucomicrobium sp.; assembly: GCA_903889845.1. Lineage (GTDB taxonomy): Bacteria > Verrucomicrobiota > Verrucomicrobiia > Methylacidiphilales > GAS474 > GAS474. The sequence continues at coordinate 4,605 of CAISZB010000477.1, forward strand.
AGAACGACCTCGGCCCCGCCCTCGCCGCCGCATCGGCGCCGAGCGCCACGCCCTTCTCCCTCTTCGGCGACGACCTCTGCCTCAGCCTCCGGGCGGCGGGCTTCTCCGTCGCCGTCGATCCCGCCGTCCTCGCCGTCAACATCCACCGCAGCACCTTCGACGAACTCAACCGCCTCCAGGTCCCCGGCACCGTCCCCGACCTCGACGAGCGGGCGATCAACCTCTGGAAAAAGAAGTGGCGTTGGGATCCCGCCCACCCCGACCTCCACGCCGTCCGCGAACGCTGGGGCCAGACCCCCGTTTGCTGGCGCATCGGCGAAAGCCTCCGCGACACCGCCGACTGGAACGGGGCCGATCACCCCCGGATCGACCTCCTCATGGTCACCCGGAACAACATCCCCCTCCTGGAGAAGACCCTCACCTCTCTGGCGCGGACCGAGTACCCGGACCGCTCCCTCTGTCGCCTCCACATCCTCCTCAACGGCGACACGGCGGGGACCCGGGAATGGCTCGAAGCCCTCGGGAAAAAGGGCAGTTCCCATTCCTTCCCCTTCCGGATCGAGATCGTCGAGACCCCCGTCAACCTCGGCTTCCCCGCCGCCTTCAACTGGCTCCTCTCCCAGAGTGACGCCCCCCTCGTCGCGAAGCTCGACGACGACATCGAGGTGAAGCCCGACTGGCTCGTTCGCATGGTCGCCCGGCTGCGGCAGCATCCCTACGCCGGCGTCGTCGGCGGGAAGGTCCTGAACAACGACGATCCCGAGACGATCCAATGGGCCGATTACCGCCTCTGGCCCGGCGGCATCAACCACCAGGGGACGAAGGACGTCGGCCAACACAACCACCTCAGCCGGACGATTGCGAACATGGGCTGCTGCCTCCTCTACCGGCGGAAGGCCTTCGTGAAGGCGGGCGGCATCGACATCTCCCTGACCCCCGGCTCCTGGGACGACCTCGACCACCAGATCGCCCTCCGCGCGGCGGGCTACGACGTCCTCTTCGACGGGGACATCGCGATCCTCCACCCTTTCAAACGCCTCCGCGACCACTGCCGCCGGACGCGCGGCAACATGATGGGGAACGGGACGAAAGTGAACCTGAAATGGGGCCTCGGCGCCTTCCAGGTCATCGACCGCGGATTAGATTTGGCAGGGCGAATTATACCGGCTCACTCCGAATAAGCCTCCTTTCGCAGTATTTCCTCCCATCGAGGTTAGATTCAGCGGAGTAGAATACAGGGAAGCAACGCGGCCCTCGGTGGAGTGACCTTTCCTTTACCCGAACGAAAGAACATGGCAGCCTCCCTGCCCCTTCCTCCGTTCCGATGAAACTCAACCCCTCCCAGCAATCGGTCGTCGCCGCCCGCGGTGCCCGTATTCTGGTGCTGGCCGGGGCAGGGACGGGAAAGACCGCGACGAGCGTCCACTGGGTCGCCGACCTCATCCGGGGCGGCGCGCGGCGCAGCCAGATCCTCATGATCACCTTCACCCGGAAGGCCGCCAACGAGATGGCCCGCCGGATCGAATCCCTCATCGCCCACGTCCCGAAGCACGGCGCCGGGGACCGCCTCACCGTCGGCACCTACCACGCCGTCGCCAGCATCCTCCTGCGGAGCGAGGGAAAAGCCTTCGGCCTCTCGAACAACACCTTCTCCACCCTCGACGAGTCGGAGTGCCAATCGATCTGGAAATCGGCCCTGAAACAGTGCGGCATCGAGGGGAAAGCCGCCCTCTTCGTCCCGAACCGCCTCCAGCAGATGCTCTCCTTCTCCCGGAACACGGGCCGTCCCATGACGGAAACCCTGGAGGAAGCCTTCGGCAAGCACTCCAAGAAAATGGCGAAGGTCGTCCGCACCTACGACGAATTGAAGAAGGCGGCGAACGTCGTCGACTACGACGACCTCCTCGTCCTCTGGAACGAACGGATGCGGAAAGAGCCCGCCTACGCCGCGAAGCTCCGGGAACGGTGGCCCTACGTCCTCGTCGACGAGATGCAGGACAACAACCAGCTCAACCAGGCCCTCCTCGACGCCCTCGACCCGAAGACCCTCCTCGTCGTCGGCGACGCCAACCAATCGATCTACAGCTTCCGCGGCTCCGACGTCTCGATCATCCGCGACTTCCCGACGAAGCGGAGCGACACCCAGGTCTTCCGCCTCGAAAGCAACTACCGCAGCGGCCAGACCATCCTCGACCTCGCCAACGCCGTCGTCGCCGGGACCCCCTCCGCCCTCGTCCTCCAGAGCGCCCGCTCCATCGAGGCGCGGATCGAGTGCCACTGCTACGCCAGCCCCGGCGCCGAGGCCAACGGCGTCATCCAGTGGCTCCAGGCCCGCCAGAAGGCAGGCGCGAAGCCGTGCGAGAGCGCCGTCCTGGCCCGCTCTTCCAAGGCGCTGAACGAACTGGAGATCGGCCTCAACGCGAATCGGATCCGCTACAAGAAATACGGCGGCCAGACCATCGCCGACGCCGCCGAGGTGAAGGACTTCATCGCCTTCCTCCGCGTCTCCCACAACCTCCAGGACAAGATCGCCCTCCTCCGCGCCCTCATGCAGTTCCCCGGCATCGGCGAAGGGACCGCCGCCCGCGTCATCGCTGAGCACCAGGAAAGCCTCTTCGGCGCCGACCACTGGCCGAAGCAGGCTGAAGACCTCCCGCGCTGGGTCCGGGAAATCCAGGCCCTGAAGACCCTCCCGGAGAAAGCCCGCCACCTGGAGGCGCAGATCAAGCCCCTCATCCTCCAGAACTACCCGAAGGACGGCGAGGAACGCCTCGGCACGCTCCGAGC
>CAISZB010000478.1 GCA_903889845.1 uncultured Verrucomicrobium sp.
ACATCGCCGGGGATGGGGTCGAAAGCCAAATTTTCGTTTATTCACGCCTGAGAGCAATTCCACGGGGCCGATTCGGTCCCTTCATGGGTGAAAATGACGGCTAACTATCGTCTTTACACCGATTTGCTATCGTTCAACTCGAGGCGGCGGCTCAAATAGCGTTCCGCCCGCATGATAGCCCTGAATTTGATCAGATCCTCCTCCATCGAGCCGCTGAGGATCGTGTACTTGAACTCCGACCACCGGTGCATCTCCTCTCGCCCGTTGGCCAGGCGGCGGAGGATGCTCTCCTCGGTCTCGGTCCCCCGCTTGCGGAGGCGTCGCTCCAGTTCCTCCGAGGTCGGCGGCATGATGAAGACGTCGACCAGGGAGGCGGCGATTTCCGGGTCGGGATTGTTTCGGATGCTCTCGGCCCCCTGCGCGTCGATGTCGAGGAGGACGTCGGTCCCTGCGGCGAGGGCGGCGAGGACGGTCTGCTTCAGCGTGCCGTAGTAGTTCCCGTGGACCTGGGCGTGCTCGATGAACTCCCCGGCGGCGACCTTCGCCTCGAAGGTCTCCCGGGTCAGGAAATGGTAATCCTCCCCGTCGGTCTCGCCGGGGCGGGGGGCACGGGTCGTGCAGGAGACGGAGTAGATGAAGTCGTTCGACTGGCGCAGGCTGTTGCAGAGGGTGCTCTTGCCCGTGCCGGAGGCGGCGGAGACGACGAAGAGAATGCCGCGCCGCCGGAAGGTTTTTCGGACTTCCTTGGAAAACTCGGCGGCGCTCATTCGAAATTCTGGATTTGTTCCCTCACTTTTTCAAGAGTGCTCTTGAGTGCGACAACGTGGCGGGCGATCCCGACGTCGTTCGCCTTCGACCCGATCGTGTTGATCTCCCGGTTCAGCTCCTGCGAGAGGAAATCGAGGGTCCGGCCCGCCGCCTCCTTCCCGGAGAGGAAGGCCCGGAACTGGCCAAAGTGGCTGCCCAGCCGGGTCAGCTCCTCCGTGACGTCGCACCGGTCGGCATGGAACAGGACCTCCTTCGCCACCCGCTCGTCGTCGGTGCCCAGTTCGAGGCCCAACACCGCGATCCGCGTCCGGAGCGCCGCCGCATACGCCGTGACGACGAGGGGGGCGCGCTTCCCGACCGCCGCCGTTGCCTCCTCCATCTCCCCGATCCGGGACAGCAGGTCGGCGGCGAGGTGCTTCCCCTCCGCCTCGCGCATCCGGTCGTACTCCTTCAGCGCCTTGGCGGTCGCCTTCAGCAGGACCGCCAACCACGCCTTTTGCCCCGCCTCGTCGAGGGGGGCCTCCGCCTGGGAATCGGCGAAAACGCCGGGACCGCGCAGCACCATTTCCAACGGCACCTCGGCCTTGAGTCCTATCCTCTTCCGCAGCGCATCAAGTTCCTTGTGCCAGCGAAGCGCCGCGGCCCTGTCCAGGCCGGGAGCGGCAACCCCCTTTTCCTGCGCGCCCTCCAACGCGACCGAAAGCGTGACCCGCCCCCGGGCGACCGAACCGGCAACGGCCTCCCGCAGCGGGGCCTCGGCGAAGGCGAGGAAACGGGGCAGGGAGCAGACGACTTCCAACTGCTTCCGATTGACCGACTGGACTTCGACGGCGATACGCCGCCCGTCGGGCGCGGGGCCGCCCGTGGCGCGGCCATGCCCGGTCATGCTTTTCATTTCCGGGCCGAGCCGTGGACGGAACCATCGATCCCCAGATGCTTCGCCGCCTGCTGCACATCCTTGTCTCCCCGGCCGGAGAGGTTGATGATCAGAATCTTCCCCTCCCCCAGCGCCCCCGCGATCTTCCGGGCATGGGCGACGGCGTGGCTCGATTCGAGGGCCGGGATGATCCCCTCCGTCTCGGAAAGGAACTTGAACGCGGCGAGGGCGTCCCCGTCAGTCTCGAAGCTGTAATCGACCCGCCCCGCATCGCGCAACCAGGCATGCTCCGGCCCGACGGCGGCGTAGTCGAGGCCCGCCGAAACGGAATGAGTCAAATCGATCTGCCCGTCCTCGTTCTGGAGGACGTAGGTCCGGGTCCCCTGGAGGACGCCGAGGACCCCGCCCTGAAAGCGGGCCGCATGGCGTCCGGGCACGATCCCGTCCCCTCCGGCCTCGACACCGACGAGGCGGACGCCCTTGTCCTCGATGAACGGATAAAACATGCCGATCGCATTGCTCCCGCCGCCGACGCAGGCGACGATGACGTCGGGCAGCCGCCCTTCCTTCTCCAGGATCTGGCGCCGCGTTTCCTCCCCGATCACCCGCTGGAAGTCGCGGAC
>CAISZB010000479.1 GCA_903889845.1 uncultured Verrucomicrobium sp.
GCATCGGACCGGAAGAGCAGGGCTACATCCTTGACTCCAATACCTGCTTCCCCTCCAATGTCCCCAACGGGGTGTCACACTATTGGACCGCCACGTGTCTCAGTTTTGGACCGCCCTACGCACCCGCATCATGAGTTCCGAGTTGATCCGCAATTTCTGCATTATCGCCCACATCGACCACGGGAAGACCACGCTCTCGGACCGGCTCCTCCAGGCGACCGACACGATTTCCCTCCGGGACATGCAGAATCAGATGCTCGATTCGATGGATCTGGAGCGGGAGCGGGGAATCACGATCAAGGCCCATCCCGTCACGATGGTGTACCATGCGAAGGACGGGAAGACTTACCGGCTGAACCTGATCGACACCCCCGGCCACGTCGATTTTGCCTACGAGGTCTCCCGCAGCCTTTCGGCGTGCGACGGGGCGCTCCTGGTCATTGATGCGGCGCAGGGCGTCGAGGCGCAGACGGTGGCGAACGTCCACCTGGCCTCGAAGCAGAATTTGACCCTGATCCCGGTCATCAACAAGATCGACCTCCCGAGCGCGAACGTCCCCTCCGTCCAGAAGCAGGTGGAGGACCTCCTGGCCATCCCGGGGGAGGATTGCGTGCCGTGCAGCGCGAAGATGGGGGTCGGGATCTCGGAGATCCTGGAGGCCGTCGTCGCCCGCATCCCGGCCCCGCCGGAGCCGAAGGACAACACGCTCCGCGCCCTCGTCTTCGATTCCCTCTTCGACACCTACCGGGGCGTCGTCACCTATGTCCGGGTCTTCTCCGGCGAGTTGAAGGCGGGGACGCAGATGCTCCTCATGGCGTCGAACCAGACCTATGAGGTGAAGGAAGTCGGCATCTTCACGCCGAAGATGACGCGGCAGGAGAAGCTCCTCCCCGGCCACACGGGCTACCTCATCGCGAACATCAAGAGCCCCGTCGATATCAAGATCGGCGACACGATCACGACCTCCGTCGCCCCGGCGAAGGAGCCGCTGCCCGGCTTCAAGCAGATCACGCCGATGGTCTTCAGCGGAATCTACCCGATCAACACCGCCGATTACGAATTGCTGAAGGTCGCCATCTCGAAGCTCCAGATCAACGATGCGGCCCTCGTCTACACGGCGGAGAGCAGTGTCGCGCTCGGCTCCGGGTTCCGGTGCGGGTTCCTGGGCCTCCTCCACATGGAGATCGTCCAGGAGCGCCTCCGCCGCGAGTACGACATGGACATCATCGCGACCTACCCGAGCGTGATCTACCAGGTCCGCCTCACGAACGGGACCGAGATCGAGGTCGACAATCCGGTGAAGATGCCCGACCCCTCGACGATCGACGTCGTCCGGGAGCCGATGGTGAAGGCCTTCATCATGATCCCGAACGAGAACATCGGCGACATCCTCCAGTTGGTCATGGAGAAGCGGGGCGTCTGCGAGCACACGGAGTCGGTCGACGACAAGCGCGTCATGCTCCATTGCGATATTCCCCTTTCCGAAATCCTCGTCGACTTCAACGACCGGATCAAGTCGATCACCCGGGGCTACGGCTCGATGGACTACGAGGTGGCCCCCTACCGGGAGGGGAACCTGGTGAAGCTCGATGTGATGGTGAACGGGGAGCCGGTCGACGCCTTCTCTTCCATCGTCGACCGGGACAAGGCCCCCGGCCGGGGCCGCCAGATCGCGGCGAAATTGAAGGAAGTGATCCCGCCCCACCTCTTCCGTATCCCGATCCAGGCCACCATCGGCGGGAAGATCGTCGCCCGCGAGGACGTCGGTTCCGTCGGCAAGAACGTGACGGCGAAGTGCTACGGCGGCGACATCACCCGGAAGCGGAAGCTCCTCGAAAAGCAGAAGGAGGGGAAGAAGCGGATGAAGTCGTTCGGCCGCGTCGACATTCCCCAGGAGGCCTTCATTGCGGTGCTGAAGACCGACGTCGGTTAAATACTTTTTCCACTATGGATCGCCTCCCCTCCCAGTCCGGTTCCCCGAAATCGAAGGACAAGGCTTCGGCGCCCGCCGCCGCCCCAGGCAAGGGAGGGAAGCTCGGCTTTTGGGCC
>CAISZB010000480.1 GCA_903889845.1 uncultured Verrucomicrobium sp.
AACCCACTATCGCGCAGGTTATAGGTACGGCCCTTCGGGGCTGGGGATAATCGCTACGCTTCCCTGTACCGCTCCATGCCCACCGCGCGTTTGAACGAATGGAGGGCGTGCCGCCCTCCAAGATTGGGCTCCCGCCCCTGCCAGTTTGTTTTCCCCTTGGGGTAGTTGCGCTATCGCGCAGGCAGTCCCGGCTCTGATACGGCGCGGGGAGAAATTCGGGTACTTTGCGGTATCGCGCAGGCAGTCGCACCCCCCGAAAAAAGCACCTGATCCACTCTTATATAATCAGATCCGGATACGTCTTCCGGGCAAACTCCGTCAGGCTGCGAAGCGTTTCCTCATGCGAAGAGGAGGCAAGATGCTGTCTCGCAAGGGCGACGCATTCCTCGTAGTTGACGCTCTGGATCGCCTTCTTCACCCGCGGCACGGAGCCGGAGCCCATGCTCAGCTCGTCGATGCCCAGGCCGATCAGGAGGGGGGTGAGAAGGATATCGCCCGCCATTTCGCCGCAGATCCCGGCCCAGATCGAGCTTTTGTGGGCTTCCTCGGCGATCCGCGAGAGGAAGCGGAGGACGGCGGGGTGGCAGGGCTGGTAGAGGGAGGAGACGCGCTCGTTGAGGCGATCGACGGCCATCGTGTATTGGACCAGATCGTTCGTTCCGATGCTGAAGAAGTCGACCTCCTTCGCCAACAGATCGGCGGTCATCGCGGCGGAGGGGACCTCGATCATGACGCCCGTCTCGATTTTCTCCGGGACCGGCACGCCCTCGGCGCGGAGTTCGGCCACGGCCTCGGCCAGGAGGGCCTTGGCACGGCGGACTTCGGCCAGGTCGCTCACCATCGGGAACATGATCCGGACGTTCCCCTCGGTGCTGGCCCGGGCGATGGCGCGAAGCTGAACCTTGAAGAGGTCGAGTCGGTCGAGGCAGAGGCGGATGCCGCGCCAACCGAGGAAGGGATTCGACTCGACCTCGTCTCCGGTGATGAGCTGCGCCGCCTTGTCCCCGCCGATGTCGAGGGTGCGGATGATGATGGAGTGGGGCTTGGCCGTCTGCGCGGCCTTCCGGTAGATCTCGGTCTGATCCTCCTCGGTCGGAAAATCGTTCCGGTTGATGAAGAGGAACTCGGTCCGGTAGAGGCCGATGCCCTCCGCCCCGCTCTCGGAGACGTGGGGGAAGTCCTCGGGCAGCTCGACATTCGCCGAGACGATGACGCGGTGGCCGTCCTTCGTCGATGCGAGGGTTTCCCGCAGGGTGTCGAGCTGTTCCTCGACGCGGTGACGGCGCTCCTCCATCTTCCCGTATTCGAACTTCGTCTGTTCCCCCGGGAGGAGGATGAGGAGGCCGGAGATGCCGTCGAGGAGGACCTCCATGCCGTTCTCCACCTCGTCGACGACGTCGCGCAGGCCGACGACGGCGGGGATGTTCAGCGAGCGGGCGATGATCGCCGCGTGGGACATCCGGTTCCCCTGCTCCGTGGCGAAGCCGAGGAGGCGGGAGCGGTCGGTCGCCATGAGGTCGGTGAGGCTCAGGGCGTCGGCGACGATGACGCTGGGCTGGGTGATATCGACCCCGGCCTCGCCCGGGGCGCGGAGGTTCTGGAGGACGCGGCGGCTGACGTCGTGGATGTCCTCGGCCCGCTCGCGGAGGTAATCGTCCTCCAGGGCCAGCATCTGGTCGGCGAGGCTGCTGGTGATGTCCTGGTAGACTGATTCGACCGAGACGAGGCGCTCGGCGAGCTGGGCCTTCACCCCCTGCAGGATGGTCGGGTCCTCGACGACGAGGAGGTGGGCCTCGAAGATGGCGGCCTCGGCCTTGCCAACGGAGGAGGCCAGGCGCTCCTGGGCTTCGACGATCTGCTGGCGGGTGCGGAGGAGGGCGACTTCGAGCCGGTCGAGTTCACCGGCGATCTGGTCCGGCGTGATGGGACGGCGCCGGATATTCGGGCGATTCTGGCGGAGAAGGAGGACGGGGCCGGTGGCGACCCCGGGAGAACCGGCGATGCCCTGGAAGCGCGTCTCGGTGGCAACCTTTTTTACGTTTCGTTGCGCACTCTTCGCTGGCATCCCGGAGGAGTTTGGTTACTCCTCGTCGAATTTGCGAGAAATAATTTCCTCGATGTCCTTGAGGACATTCGCGGCGTCGTCGCCGATGGCCGTGAGCTTCAGGCGGGACCCGCATCCGGCGGCCAGGAGCATGAGGCCCATGATGCTCTTGCCGTTCACCTCCTCGCCGTCTTTTTCGACGATGAGATCGGAATTAAATTTGTTGGCGACGCGGACGAACATGGCAGCGGGGCGGGCTGCTAGATCGGAAGAGCACACGTCTGAACTCCAGT
>CAISZB010000481.1 GCA_903889845.1 uncultured Verrucomicrobium sp.
ACTGGAGTTCAGACGTGTGCTCTTCCGATCTAACCCCTGACCCCCGGCCCCCACCCCCTCCCCTCCCGCGCCAACGGCGGACCTGGGACCCGTGCAGAAGGAAAGCAGCCCCTAAACGCAGCCGACACTCAATAGGCAAGGATCATGACCGAGGCCGCCCGCACCTTATCGACGACGTCCTCCGGCTTCTGACCCGAAACCGGTTTCCACACCTCGATCCGATCATCGACATCGTCGAGGAAAGAGAGAAAGTACTCACTCTTGAGCGCGTAATCGATGTTTTGGGGCACCGCTCCAGTGAGCTTCACTACCCCCGCCGAGTCAAATGCCGCATCGATAATGCCAACCAGGTTCCCATTCTCGTCGCACAGGGGACCTCCCGAGCTTCCCGGCTGAATCGGCACGCTGATCTGCCACCACTTCGGCATGTTGCCCGCTCCGGTAAGGCTGCTGATCGTCCCCTCGGTGAACTTCGGATCGGTTCCCTGGAGAATGGGATTGGGATACCCAACCGTGAAGACCCGCTGCCCGACTCGAACCGCCTTCGACGTGCTGACCGGAATCGCGCTAACGTTGGTGACATCGCACTTGAGCAGGGCGACGTCGTTCGGGATGTCGAGTTTGACCACGCGAGCCGGGATTTTCCCGCCCCCGGAAACCACCATGACCTTTGCCGCGTCCTTAACGACATGAGCCGCCGTCACGACCCACCCGTCCGGACTCACGAAGACACCTGATCCGCCTCTCTTGGCCCCCCACAGCAACGGAGGCACCGGGATTTTTGGGGCGGAAGCGGGAGGCGGAACCGCACTCTGTGTCTCGCCCCCCGGCTGGAAACCCGGAGCGACAAGAGTCAATATCTGAACCCCCCGCACGGGATCGATGTCGCAGCGGAGCTTTGACTTGTCGTCGAGGAGGTAGAGATAAGCCTTATTCCCCGCCACCGTCGTCGTTGGGGGCTGCACCGGCTCCCTGAGGGTCGCTACCACCTTCTCCAAAGTATCCCCCAGCCGAACTCCGCCGATCGCCCCGGCAAAGGGCGGATCGACGCGGATCTCCCCGACCACACCCTGTGCATCGAAAAAGGCCCAAACCCCTTTTCCCTCATGGTGGAGCATCGTTAACCGCCCTTTGGAATTGGGGGGAATCATGCCCAAAGCCGCCACCACCACGTAGGAGCTATCCCCCAACTTGAAGGGAACCGCCGTAAGAGGCGGCGCCGGTATCGCGGCGGGCGCGGGAGCAGGAAGCGGCCCCGCCGAAGTCACCGCCGAAGTCGGTGCGGGCGTCCCTTTCGCCTTCTCGATCTCCGCGACCACCGCCATATCGACGGTCGACCGTGCCGTGTCCCCCTTCAGCAAATAAAGAGACGCCCTCTTCCGATACCCCTCTGGATTCTTCGGGGCCACCCGGATCGCCTCGCCGTACTCGGCAATCGCACGATCGACATCGTTTTGCTTCAGCCAGGCCTGCCCTCGGTTCAAATACGCTTCGACCAACTGGGGATCAAGGCGCACGGCCATGTCGAAATCGGAGAGCGCTGCCACGGCGTCCCCCTTCCTCAGCGTGACCAGCCCCCGGATATTGTAAGCGGGCGCAAACTGCGGATTGAGGGACAAGGCCTGGGCGCAATCCCCCAGCGCGGCATCAAAGTCCCCTCTCCTCACGAAAAGCTCGGCCCGGCGGACACAGGGGAGCGGATCGCGTGGCATCAGCTCAATCGCCTTGGCATCGTCGGCGATCGCCTTCTCCAGATCCTCGGCATCCCCTATCTGAAAGGAGAGCATCTTGTCCATCCTCGCCTTGTAGGCGAGTGCCCGCTTCAGATACGTCTCTTCAATGTCGGGATGCCTGCGGATCGACTCGGTGAAATAGACAATCGCCTGGTCGAAATCGTCGCGCTCATAGGCAGCGACTCCCTGATAGAAGGGGAGCTGCGCCGTCCCCTGGGCCGGAGAGGAGGGAGCCGGAGGCGTCTGCGAATGAATTTGTCCAGATAGAAGGGAAAGCACCGCAAAAACCAGCCCCATCCACCCGAAGCCGCTTCGATCCAGAAATACAGAGTAGAGCCTCATGCCACAGTCCAGACGACTATGACCAGGCTCCCTTTGGACTCAAGTAAAAACCGGAGAACCAGACCGTTCCGGCCCGCTCGCTACCGCTGCTCGATCGGCACAACCTTCTTCGTCCCCTCATGCCCGATGTACTCGCTCTGCGGGCGGAAGAGGCGGTTGTCGGAGAGCTGCTCCAGCACGTGGCCCGTCCAGCCCGCGGCGCGCGCGATCGCGAAGATCGGCGTGAAGAGGTCGGTCGGGATGCCGAGGCTGTAGTAGACCGTGGCGGAATAGAAATCGACGTTCGCGTTGAGGTGCTTCCGGTCGAGCATGATCTTCGCGATCCGCTCGCTCATCTCGATCCACTTCGGCTCGCCCAATTCCTTCGTCAACCGGATCGCCATCGCCTTGAGGTGCGGGGCGCGGGGGTCGAGGGTCTTGTAGACACGGTGGCCGATGCCCATGATCTTCTGCTTCTGGACCAGCTTGTCCTCGACCCAGGAATCGACGCGGTTCACGTCGCCGATCTCCTGGAGCATGTGGATGACCCCCTCGTTCGCCCCGCCGTGAAGCGGCCCCTTCAGGGTGCCGATGGCCGAGGTGATCGCCGAGTAGATGTCGGTGAGGGTCGAGATCGTGACGCGGGCGCTGAACGTCGAGGCGTTGAAGCCGTGGTCGGCATGGAGGACGTAGGCGATGTCGAGGGTCTTCACCGCCTCGGGTCCCGCCTCCTCCCCATTGACCAGGTAGAGGAAGTGCGCCGCCTCGTCCAGGTCGTGCCGGATCGGGGGGAGCGGCAGGTCCTGCCGGATGCGGTGGAAGTAGGCCGCGATGACGCTGATCTTCGCCAGGATCGAGATGGCGCGCTGGCGGTTCAACTCCATCGTGTCGATCGCGGAAATGCGGTCGTCGTAGAGGCCGAGGGCGGAGACCGCCGTCCGCAGCACATCCATCGGGCTGGCCGACTTCGGCAACGTCTTAAGGTACTCGATCAGGCCCTTGGGCAGCTCGCGCTCGGCATGGAGGTATTCCTTGAACTCGTCGAGCTGGATCTGCGTCGGCAGGCGGTCGAACCAGAGCAGGTAGGCGACTTCCTCGAACGAGACGCCGCCGGAGACGAGTTCGTCGATATTGTAACCGGCGTAGATCAGCTTCCCTTCGTCCCCCCGCAC
>CAISZB010000482.1 GCA_903889845.1 uncultured Verrucomicrobium sp.
GGCACGCCATCTCGAACGGGCGCCGGCACGTCATGTCACCGGCGGCGCCGAGATGGCGGTCGGGCTTTATGACGTGATCGCCGGATTCGATGTGGTGGAGCGGCGCGCTTGGGTGGTCGGCACCGACGAGGCGAAGGCGGTGCGGAAGCTCCTTCTCCACAAGACGGAGTTGCGGAAGCTGAACGAGGCCGTGGCGATTAAGGGGAATTCCCTCGTTCCGCTGAAGCTTTACTGGAAGAACGGAAAATTGAAGGTGTTGCTGGGTGTCGGCGCAGGGAAGGACGCCCGGGACAAGCGGCAGGATATCAAGAAGGCCGACGCGAAGCGGGAAGTGGACCGGGCGATGCGGCAGTTTCGGAAGTAAAATGGATCATGAAGCCGGGCCTTCTCAGTCTTATCTTGTGCACTGGGCTTCTGGGTATCGTTTGCGCTGACTCGCCTTCGGCATTGCCTGTGCCGCCTGAGAACACGCTTTCTCCTGATAAGCGCTACGGCATTACGGTTCCGTCGATATTTGATGAGAGTATGGAGGGTCGCTGGTTTGGAGAAAATAAATTGATTGAAATGGGCACCAAGCGTGTCCTGGGTGAAATCAATGCGTGGACGGCCTATGCACACGAAAATCACGTGGACATTCTGCCGGTGTGGTGGTCACGAGATAGCGCCTATGCTCTGTGGCAAGTAGAAGGAAAGTGGGGAAAGCAATCGCAGGTCCTGATCGCTCTCCAAAGCGGAGAAATTGCTTGGGAACTCGATGTTCTTACGGCCTTGCAACGGGCGATCCTAACGCGAACGGAAGCTGTCGATCCGAAGAAATTTCTCGAAGCCAAAAAGAGAAATTGGGGCGACGGTTCCGGTTACCCCGAAAAATTCACGGTCGAGGCTGTTGCTGACCATTCAAACGAAGGTTCTTTGACGTTCCCCGTCTGTTTGCGTGTCTATCTCACATCGAATCCCAAAAGTATCCCATCGATTCCTCAAGTTGATTCCTCGATGGAAGCGACACTAAACAAGGATGGGATGATAACCGTCACGGGCTTTCGGATGGGGAAAAGTGTGGCCAGAGTAAAGGATCTTCCCTGGATCTGGTAATCTCGGGAGAGCTTCTTACTCTGGAGCTTCCCACGCCCGCACTTCGGCGGGCTTTCCTCCCCCGGGTAGGGTGATGAGGATGGTTCCCGTGCCCCCCGGGGCATCACTCCGGTTCCACACGTGGTAGGGGGCTTCCGTGCCGTCGTCGGTCGGGAGGTTTTCCCGGCCTGAGGCGGCGATGGTGATGACGTCGGTGGGGGCGATGGCGGCTAGCCAGTCGGGGGGGAGATTGAACTCTTTTTCGTTGCGGCTTTGGACGAGGACGGAGGCTTTGAGCGCATCGCTTTCCACCGAAGTCAAAAGGCGCTGCTCCGCGCCGAGGCCGATGCCTCCGGCGTAGAGGAGGCGGCTGCCGTCGTGGTCGAAGAGGAGGACGAGGCCGCGTTCGGCGGCGGCGCGGGGCGGGTGGGGATCGTCGGCGGGTGGGGAGAGGACGGTGACGCGGAGGCCGCCGCCGAGGTCGAGGGTGTCTCCTGCCGCGAGGGGGCGGGTGAGGGGAGCGAGGTCGGCGATCCAGGCGGAGGTCCTTGGCACCTTTTTTCCCGCGGGCAGGGGTGGGGCGTAGACGGGGTAGGACGCGGTGGGGAAGAGTTCCGGCAGACGCGGGACGACGGCCCCTTGCGGGGCGTTCCATTGGGTGAGGAAGAGGCCGTCGAGGCGGTTGACGCCGTAGTATTTTCGGACGGGGTCGAGGCCGGTGAAGTACCCCTTGTCGTTCCCCGGGTTGAGGAGGTAGCTGCGGCCTCCGCTCTGGATGAGGAGGGCGGTGCCGTAGCCGCAGCGGGTGAGGACGAAGCGGGGCGCATCGATCTTTCCCGGAGGCGGGACGTAGTGGGAGGCGTGGGGAAGGTGGGCCATGAAGGCGACCCAGAGGAGGAGGGCCTTCACGAAGAGCCAGTTGGCGTTGTTCAGCAGGGCGGCAAGGAAGGAGGAGAGAGGGGCGAGGAGGAGGGTGAGGAAGCCGACGGTGAAGATGAGGCCGCCGAGGGGGACGGCGATGAAGTTGGCCGGGACGGAGACGAGGCAGATTTGGTGGAAGTAGTAGAGCTCGAATCCCGCCGCGCCGAGCCACGCGACGAGGGAAGCGGCGACGAGGCCGCAGAGGACCCGGTTGGCCTGAGACAGCCGCTTCAAGAGCGGCGGGGCGTAGCGCGGGGGGATGAGGGGATCGAGGGCGAAGGGCCGTTGGAGGATGTGGTCGAGGGGCGTGGCGAGGAGGATGAGGGTGAGGACGATGGCGAAGGAGAATTGGAAACCGAGGTCGAGCGCGGCGGCGGGGCGGAGGGCGAGGAGGCCGAGGAGGGTGGCCGACCAGAAGTTGAGCGGGGAGACGGGACGCCCGATCCGCCACGCGGCGTAGAGGGCGGCGGCGGCGAGGAAGGCCCGGATGATGCTGGCCTGATTCCCGGTGACGAGGACGTAGAGGTAGAGGAGGGGCAGAGCCATCCAGCCCCAGCGCCAAGAGATCAGTCCGGCGAGGCGGAGCGCCCCGATCAGGAGACCGGCCAGGAGCACCAAATTCCCGCCGCTGACGGCGAAGAGGTGGTAGGTGCCGGTGGTGCGGAATTCGGAGAGAATCCACGGGGAGACGGTCTCCTTCTGCCCCAGCATCATCCCGGCGAGGATCGAGCAGACGGTCGGGTCGTCCTCGATCCCTTTTTGGAACTGGGCCACGCACCAGAGGCGGACTTTCTCGGCCAGGGAAGCCCCGGTGACGGCATGCTCCCCGGAAAGACTTTCCGCGCTCTGGGCGGGAAGGCGGAGGCGGTAGAAGACGCCGTGGGAGGCGAGGAAGGCACGGGGGTCGAAGGCGCCGGGGCCGGAGGGCGGCGCGGGGGCTTCCAGGGGGCCGGAGAGGCGGATCGTTTGCCCGGCGCTCCAGCGGTTCCGGCTTCCCTCCAGGGTGACGTCGACGAGGCCGGAGGCCGGTTGCCACGGATCGTAGGGGGAGGGGCGCCACTGCGCGGCGGCGAAGGGGAAGTGGGCGCGGCCCAGGCCGGACGCTTCGTCGGCCTTCCGCGCCGAGGGAGTGAAATCGGGAGCGTCGTCGATGCGGCCCTCCCATTGGGGGTTGAGGTATTTGCTTTCGGGCAGGGAGCGGAGGTCGTCGGGCGGGGGGCAGGCGTGGGGGAGCCGGGCGTGGAGCATCGCCCCGGAGAGGAAGAGGAGGAGGAAGAGGA
>CAISZB010000483.1 GCA_903889845.1 uncultured Verrucomicrobium sp.
CGATCCGGGCGATCTCCTCGGCGTACTGCTCGTCGGTGTAGGTGAGGATCTTGAACTTCTTCTTGTCGGCGAAGTTGCCGGGATTGATTCGGACCTTGTCGACCCACTTGGCCGCCTCCATCGCGGCTTCGGGCTTGAAATGGATGTCGGCGACGAGAGGGACGTTGAGACCCAGCTCGGCGAGGCGGGCACGGATATTCTGGAGGTTGGCCGCGTCCTTCACCGTCGGGGCGGTGATCCGGACGAGGGAGCACCCGGCCTTGGCCAGGTCGGCGGTCTGCTGGACCGACTGCTCCGTGTCCATCGTGTCGCAGGTGATCATCGACTGGACGCGCAGCGGGTTCGCGCCGCCGAAGCCGATCCCCCCGACGAGGACTTCGCGGGAAAGACGGCGCTGATAACGGTAGGGATGGGCGGTGTGTTTCATGGGCAACGGGACGGTTCTTTAGGGTCTTTTAAAATAACGCCGAATCGGGGAGGCTCAAGGCTTTGATGCGGTCCCCTCAGTGGGAGCAGGGGCGAATTTCATCTCCGGGGCGACTGCCTCCTTGGCCTGCTTCTTCCACGGCAGGGGGATCTCCTGGACGTCGAAGAAAGTGACGTAGGCCAGAAACCCGATCACCAGCGCGGCGAAGGCCGAGTTGACCACCTCCAGCGTCCGCATCGAGATCGGCCTGCGGCGAATCGCCTCGACCAGAGCCATCATCATGTGACCCCCGTCGAGGACCGGGATCGGCAGGAGGTTCAGCAGGGCGAGGTTGACGTTGATGAGGACGCCGAACCAGAGGACCAGCCGCCACCCGTGCTCGCTCTCGAAGAGGATGTAGTTGTACCGCATGATGCCGACGGGCCCGCTGAGGTGCTGCGCGCCGATGCCCGACTTCGGCGAGAAGACGGCGCTGAGGGTGTTCCCCATCGAGTCGATGCAGGCCCCGATCTGCTCGAACGGCGTGGGATGGGAGAGGCTCATCCGCCCGTTCACGTCCCAGACGAGGCCGATCCGGGGCTCCTTCTGGCCGATAGGCGCCTCGGGCGTCACGGAGACGGTCCGCGAGAGCGGCCCCCGGACGACGCCGAGGTTCAATTCGCTCCCCGGATGGGCCGCGATGTAGGCGCCGAGCGCCGCCGTGGAATAGAGCCGGGTGCCGTTGACGGAGACGATCTCGTCGTTCGGCGCGATCCCCGCCCGCGCGGCGGGGCTGTCGGGGAAGACCTTCGCGACGATGGGCGTCGTCGCGGGCATGATCTCGATCTGGCGCAGCGCCTTCCGGTGGAAGAGGCTCCCCTTCGGCACCTCCGGCTCGACGTCGAAGTGGAGCGGGGCGGGTTGCCCCTCGCGAACCACCTCGATGCCGATGGTCTTCCCCTCGCTGCTCACCACGCGCCAGGCGATGGCGTTGCGGCCCATCCCGGAGAAGCGATCGACCGGGAAGCCGTCGATCGAAAGGATGCGGTCCCCCGGCTCCAGCCCGGCCCGGGAAGCGGGCGAGTCCTCCCCGACGTAGCCGATCACCGTCGTCGAGTCCCCTTCCCCGACGGGTCGGCCGACGATCCAGACGGTGCAGGCAAAAATAAAGGCGAGGCTGAGGCTGAAGACCGGCCCGGCGAAGGCGACGATCGCCTTGTCGAGGGCCGAGACGGGCGGCAGGGCCTCCCTCGCCAGGTCGCTCCCCCCTTCCAGAGCCTCCATCGGAGCCATCTGCGGCAGGGCGACGTAGCCCCCCGCCGGGATCGAGCCGAGGATCCAGTCGACCCCCCCGATCCGCTTCTTCCAGATGGGATTCCCGAACCAGAGGGCGAATTTCTCCACCACCAGCCCGCGCCACTTCGCGGCGAGGAAATGGCCCAACTCGTGAACGAAGATGAGGAGGTTGAAGAAGAGGACCACCTCGAAGAGCACGAAGAGGGGCCGGGCGGAGTGATACCACGCCGTCACGGCGACGGCGATTCCCAGGGGGACGCCGATCCGAAGCCAAAACATGAAACGTCCCATAAATTTAAACTTGTACTTGGGCGGCAGTGGAAGGATACCCCTCGGCCCCGGTCCGCACCCATTCGGCGGCGGCCTCGCGGGCCCAGCCGTCGGCGGCGATCAGGGCGTCGAGCGTGGGCGTGGTGACAAGCGTGTGCCGGTCCATCACCGCCTCGACACAGGCCGGGATCTCGTCGAAGCGGATCGAGCGTTGAACGAAGGCCTCGACGGCCACCTCGTTCGCCGCGTTGAAGACGGATGGCAGCGTCCCGCACGCCTCCCCCGCTTGGCGGGCGAGGCGGAGGGCCGGGAAGCGGTCGGGATCGGGCGCCTCGAAGGTCAGAGAGGAGACCTCGGCGAGGTTCAGCGGGCGGAGGGAATTCGGCAGCCGATCGGGATAGGTGATCGCATACTGGATCGGGAAGCACATGTCCGAGTGGCTGAGCTGGGCCAGCTGCGAGCCGTCGACGAACTCAACGAAGGAATGGACGATGCTCTGCGGGTGGACGACAACATCGACCTGGGGCATCGGGACGTCGAAGAGCCAGCGGGCCTCGATCATCTCCAGCCC
>CAISZB010000484.1 GCA_903889845.1 uncultured Verrucomicrobium sp.
ATGGAATCTCGTGACTGGAGTTCAGACGTGTGCTCTTCCGATCTATGCTGCCACGAGTATCGCTGAACATTTCATGGAATCCGGGCGCGACGTCCTCGTCGTCTATGACGACCTGACACAGCATGCCCGTTCCTATCGGGAGCTTTCCCTTCTGCTCCGCCGCCCGCCGGGGCGCGAGGCCTTTCCTGGCGACATCTTCTACATTCATTCGCGGCTACTGGAGCGGGCGACCCATCTTTGCCCCGAACGGGGCGGGGGTTCGCTGACGGCGATCCCGATCATCGAGACCGAGGCCCAGAACATCTCGGCCTATATTCCGACCAACCTGATTTCGATCACCGACGGGCAGATCTATCTCTCCCCGGCGTTGTTCGAGTTAGGAGTGCTGCCGGCGGTCGATGTGTCGAAATCGGTTTCGCGCGTCGGCGGCAAGGCACAACGGGCGGCCTACCGCGCGGTGGCGGGAGACCTCAAACTCGCCTATGCGCAGTTCGAAGAGTTGGAGTCCTTCGCCCGCTTCGGGGCCCGCCTCGACGCGGAAACGAGCAAGGTCGTCGAGCACGGACGGCGGATCCGGGCCTGCCTCAAGCAGCCGACGTCGGAGCCGGTGGAGACCCCGGCCCAGATCGCTATCCTGTTGGCCTTGGGTGAAAAGCTCTTCGACACCGTGCCGTTCGAGCGGATGATCGAAGCCGAACGCGCCGTGAAAGAGGCGGCGAAGGCGATTCCGGAAGACCTGTGCGGTCGGCTTGAAACCGCCAAGACCCTGGAAGCCGAGGATCGGAAGAAGCTAGTCGAGCTGGTCCGCGCCTCACTTGTTCCGTTCCTGCCCAAGCCATGAGCGATAGTTCCGCCAGCCTGCGCCGCCAACTGGAAAGTGCCGGAGACCTTCAGTCCGTTGTTCGAGCCATGAAGGCCTTGGCCGCATCGAGGGTGGGCCAGTATGAGAGGTCGGTCCGGGCATTGGGTGACTACTACCGGGCGGTAGAACTGGGGCTGGGAGCCTGCTTCCGTATCAGTGGATCGATGGTCGGAGAACCTCTGGGGAGACGAAAGACCGAGAGAGAAACCTTCGGCGTCATTGTATTCGGCTCCGACCAGGGTTTAGTCGGCCAGTTCAACGAGGTGGTGGTCGATTTTGCACTCAAGACCCTGAAGGCACTGCCCGGAAAGCCGGAAATCTGGGTCGTGGGGGAGCGGGTGCAGGCCCGCCTCGTCAACGCAGGTCTGGCAGTGCAGGGGCTTTTCACTGTGCCGAATTCGGTTAAGGCTATCACGCCCCTTGTCGGACGGATTCAAATCGAGAGTGAAACGCGCCGAGCCCATGGAGAGTACTCTTCTGTCTACGTCTTCCATAATCGACCTCAATCCGGAGCGCTCTACGAGCCGGTCTGTCAACGATTGCTGCCGCTGGATGCCGAATGGCAACGGGGGCTAGTCGCGATCCGGTGGCCGACGGGAAATCTGCCCGAAGCGATGGGGGGGAGAGCGGAGATCCTTCCTGCGCTTATCCGCGAATACCTCTTCATCTCTCTCTTCCGCGCCTGCTCCGAGTCCCTTGCGAGCGAGAATGCCAGCCGCCTAGCGGCGATGGAGCGTGCCGATAGGAATATCGAGGAATTGCTCGAAGATCTCCGCGGCACTTTCCATCGCCTCCGCCAGAGCGGCATCGACGAGGAACTATTCGATGTCGTATCGGGTTTCGAGGCTTTGGCAGGGAAGCCGTTCCCTCCTAAGCTGCGATCTATGGGGCTTGCCCAAAAAAACGCCCAAAAAGCCTGAAAATGGATTTTTACTCTGAGGCCAGGAAGGTTCGAGTCCTAGCGCGGCAACCAATTTATAGTCAATGGGTATGGTAATTTACCTGATCCGAAAAGACTGGGGAATCACGTTAAAAGGGTACCGTATGACTGCGGTATGACAGCCCGAGCCGCTCTCCTCCCTGCGTTTGTCGCTATCGCGACGGGATTGTTGCCGATCCTGTGGCAGCCCATTAAGGGCTGCTCTCGGATCGGTGTCGCTCCACCCAGTCAAAATCGCCGCAACCTGGCCTGCGTCTACTTCTTTCACAGCTTCTCAGAAACTGTACACGATTTTTTCCTCTGAGTAAGAAGGAGGGATGAAGAGGAGAGTCTATCCGAGCGACATTAGTAGGGAACAGTTTGAGAAGATCAGGGCGCTATTGGAGGGGGCGAGGAAGAAGACCAAGCCTAGGAGCGTCTTCTTCCCGCTTTCCAGCACCCCACGCACCTTCTCAAACCGCTCCAAACTGATGTCGCTCGGATAGACCTTCTTCCTCATCCCCTCTCTTTAGAAAATCCTGGAGATCATGTGCAGTTTCTGAGGGGTGCCCCCTCCAGGTTGGCTCCCGCCCCTGCCAGTTTGTTTCCCCCTTTGGGTAATTGCGCTATTGCGCAGGCAGTCCCAGCTAAGAGCCTGTGTGGGGAGAGGGAGCCAAAACGCCCAGACTCCTATTTGCACTTTTTTCTCTTCGGCGGGTCCATGGCCTCCGGGGGACGGGCGGTGCGGACCCAGTGGAAGAGGTATTGCTGTGCATGCCCCCGCCACGGGCCGAAGTGGGTTGCAGCGAAGCGCTGGAGCCGTTCCTTCGACGGCAGTTTCCGGCCCCGGAAGTAGAGGCGGCGGAGGATTCTTTCCACCCAGACGTCGATGGGGAAGGCCTCGGGCCGCCCGTAGCCGAAGAGGAGGACGCAATCGGCGATCTTCGGTCCGACGCCGGGCAGGGTGACGAGACGTTCCCGCGCCGCCTCCGTCGTCAGGGCTTCCAGGGCGGCAAGGTCGATCTCCCCCGCCGCGATTCGGACGGCGGTGCCGTGGAGGCCCTTTGCCCGGAAGCCGAGGCGGCAACGGCGCAACGCGTCCTCCCCGGCGGCGGCGAGGGCGGCGGGCTGGGGAAAGGCGTGGAAGCCGGGGTGGACCTCGGTCCCGAAGGAGCGTCGGAGGTTCATGTGGATTTCCTCGATCTGCGGTACCTGCTTCACGGCGGAGCAGATGAAGGAGGCGAGGGTCTCCCACGGGTCCTGCCGGACGATCCGCATGCCGGGACAGAATGCGAGGGCGCGGGCCATCCACGGGTCGTCGGGGAAGGTGGCGAAGAGGGTCTTCCGTTTCAGGTCGAGTTCCGTGGCGAAGTAGCGGGCCGCCTCGGCCTCCGTCGCCGTCGGGCTGTGGAGGGTGTGTTCCCTCTTTCCTTCCACGAGGAGGCAGGGATGGGGGCCGACCATGCCGTGCCAGACGGTTCCCGCCCTGTCCGGCGCGGGATGGGGCCGCCAGCAGAAGGTCTGGCCGCAGCGGAGCGTGGCGACGGGGTCGAAGGTGGCGGCGGGAAGGGA
Source organism: uncultured Verrucomicrobium sp. (assembly GCA_903889845.1). GTDB lineage: Bacteria > Verrucomicrobiota > Verrucomicrobiia > Methylacidiphilales > GAS474 > GAS474. Next base: position 3,354 of record CAISZB010000484.1, read on the forward strand.
GAGGACCCGGGGCCAGGACGCGAGGGGGGTGGGAGATGCGGGTTTCGCGGAGGTTGACCGGGGGGCGTTCATTGAGTCACTCTTTTCGGATGCGTCGCATTGCCGTCATGTGGGGAGGAGTTGCCATTATGGCGCTTCTTCCCTGCGATGCCCAGCCGGTTCCTGCGGGAGTCCCTCCCGTTGTCCCGGCCCCGTCTGTCCGGGTCGTCTTCCCGGAGGACGACGGCGTGACGGAGTCGAGTTCCGTCCTCCTGACGATGGAGGCGCTGAATCTTCCCGCCCTTCCGGAGGGGAACGCCCCGCTCCGGCTGATCCTCGACAACCAGGTGCCGACGGAGGTCGACGATCCCACGGTCCCGATCGGGCTGACGAACCTGGCCGAAGGGGGACACCTCCTCCGCCTCTACGCGGTCGACGGGGAGGGGAAGATGCTGGGGAATTCCGAGTCCTTCGCGACTGTACGCTTCTTCGTCCGCCGCCGCGATTTCCAGAACGCCCTTGTTCCCGGCTTGCCGTGGCTGACGGTGAACATCCCGACGGGAACCCCCTTCTTTACCGAGGTCCTGGGCCAGGATGCGAAGGTCCAGACTCAAGCCCAAGCGCGTGTCGCTCTCGATTTCTCCGTCCGGGGGGAGAACACCGAGGGGTGCCAGATCCATTACCAGCTCAATCATCGGGAGGCCACCGTCCCGGCGGGGAAGAAGATCGCCTGGAGCGACCTCAAGGCGGGCCGCTACACCCTCATGGTCGAACTGCTGGGGGCCGACGGACTGCCGGTCCAGGGCATCTTCAACCAGGTCCAGCGGACCTTCGACGTCCAGACTCCGGTGAAGGCGCTCTCCCTCGTGCCCGTGCCGTCCTCGGCTTCCGCCTCAGCCAATACGGCGACTCCGCCGAAGAAGCCGCACTAGGTCGTGTTAGCGATTTCCGGCGGGTCGCGTTGCCCCTAAAAGGCTTTCCATCAAGGCGCGAGTGGCGCGGTGTGTCCGTTGAGACACATAAGCCGCGAGCAACACCGAGGGAAAGCCTTTTAGGGGCAACCCTTCGGGCCGGGGTTCTATGCCCCTTCCCCTTCGTTCTGCGCTGCCTTGCGTGCCATTCAGGCACGCGGCGTTGCGCACGCCTCGGGGAGAGGGGCGTAGCCCCTCCGGCGCGACCCGCCG
>CAISZB010000485.1 GCA_903889845.1 uncultured Verrucomicrobium sp.
AAGAACCACATCGAACTGGCCACGGCCTCCTCCCTCCTCGACTTCGAGCGGGCGGCGAAGATTTCGGGCAGCGGCTTCCTCGTCTTCAAAGGCAAGGGCGCCCGTTTGGAGCGGGCCCTCATTTCCTACCTCCTCGACTTCCATACCGAGGCGAAGGCGGCACCCAACCTCGATCCCTATCTCGAAGTCTCGCCCCCCTTCCTCGTCCGGGGCGCGTCGATGCAGGGGACGGGCCAGCTCCCGAAGTTCGCCGAGGACATGTACAAGGTCGACGGCGAGGACCTCTACCTCATCCCGACCGCCGAGGTCCCGGTGACGAATCTCCACGCCGGGGAACTCCTCCCCGCCGAGGCGCTGCCGATCCGCTATGCCGCCTACACGCCCTGCTTCCGCCGCGAGGCGGGGAGCGCGGGGAAGGACACTCGCGGGATGATCCGCGTCCACCAGTTCGACAAGGTGGAGCTGGTCCAGATCGTCCGCCCGGAGGACTCCTACGCCGTCCTCGACCGCCTCGTCGGGCAGGTGGAGGCGGTCCTCCAGAGCCTCGGCCTCCACTACCGCGTCCTCACGCTTTCGACGGGGGATATGGGCTTCGGGGCGGCGAAGTGCCACGATATCGAGGTCTGGGCGCCCGGCCTCGGGACGTGGCTGGAGGTCTCCTCGTGCAGCAATTTCGAGGACTTCCAGGCCCGCCGGATGGGACTCAAATTCAAGGACGCCGAGGGGAAGAACCGCTTCTGCCACACCCTCAACGGATCGGGCACGGCCCTGGCCCGCCTTTTCATCGCGCTGCTGGAAACCCATCAACAAGCCGACGGTCGGGTCTTGCTTCCTGAGAAATTACGGCCATACATGGGAGCAGATTTTATCTAAATTCCGCAAAAAACAGCGCCAACTCCTTCCTTTTGTGATGTTCCCGAAGCTCTCCCTCCGTGCGCTGGCCCTGCTTCCCGCGCTGCTTTTCACGGCGCTGCCCGCTGAACGGGGCTTGGCCCAGGGGATCGTCATCCCGCAGTTGCCGCCCCCGGCGCCGACGGCGGCCTTCGGCGACGATCCCGCCGCCCTCGGCCTCAACAGTGTCGCGGCGCAGGACGGGAAGATCGCCCAGATCGTCGCGAAGATCGTCGGCGGAGGGCACTACCTCCAGAAGCCGATCGACGACGCGGTCTCCCAGCTCTTCCTCCAGAGCTACGTCGACGCGCTCGACTTCCGCCACATCATCTTCCTGCAAACCGACCTGGACGAGTTCGCGCAGCGCTTCGGTCCCGCGATGGGGCCGCTCCTCCTCATCCCCGACATCTCCCCCGAGGCGGCGATCTACAGCCGCTTCCTCGACCGCCTCGCGGAGCGCGTCGCCCTGATCGACCGCCTCCTGAAGGACCCCGCCGTCACCGGCGACTTCACGAAGGACGAGACCTTCAACCTCGACCGGACGAAGGCCCCGTGGCCGAAGACGACCGCCGAGGCCGAGGACCTGTGGCGGCTGCAAATTCGGTATGAGCTCCTCCAGGGCCGCCTCGGCGCGAAGGAGAAGCCGGAGGAGACGATGAAGAACATCTCCCGCCGCTACAACCGCCTCCTGAAGACGATGAAGGAGAACGACCACGAGGACCGCCTCGGCCTCTACCTCTCCGCCTTCACCCACGCCTACGATCCCCACTCCGACTACCTCACCGAGGACGAGATGGAGAACTTCCGGATCAATACGATCAACATGTCCCTCGTCGGCATCGGGGCCGTCCTCTCCACCGACGCGGAGGGCTACCCGAAGGTCGTCAGCCTCGTTCCCGGCGGCCCCGCCGACCTGGGCGGCCAGCTGAAGCCGACCGACCGTATCCTCTCCGTCGCGCAGGAGGGGCAGAAGCCGGTCGATGTCGCCGACATGAAGCTCAACAAGGTCGTGAAGATGATCCGGGGGGAGAAAAAGACGAAGGTTACCCTGACCGTGATCGCGACCGAGGGCGCGGCGACCGACAGCAAGGGGAAGCGGGAAATCACCATCGTCCGCGACGAGGTGAAGCTGACCGAGTCGAAGGCCCAGGCCCGGCTCTACGAGCGGACCCTCCCCGACGGCTCGAAGCAGCGCTACGGCGTCGTCCTCCTCCCCGGCTTTTACGACCACGCCTCCGACGATGTGCGGAAGCTCCTCGTCCGACTCCAGAAGGAGAAGATCGACGGCGTCGTCCTCGACCTCCGCAACAACGGCGGCGGCATCCTGGAGGAGGCGGTGAATTTGGTCGCCCTCTTCGTCCCCTCCGGCCCCGTCGTCCAGGTGAAGGACGCCCGGGGCTCCGTCCAGTCGTTCCGCATGTCGTTCGGGAACAGCCCCGTCTACACCGGCCCCCTGATCGTCCTCGTCGGGAAGCCGAGCGCCTCCGCCTCGGAGATCACCGCCGCCGCCCTCCAGGACTACGGCCGGGCGCTGATCGTCGGCGGGAAGACGACGTGGGGGAAGGGGACCGTCCAGAAGCTCTTCGACCTGAAGGAAATCAACATTGGCTTCCGTCCCGAGACCCATCCCGGCGGCCTGAAGCTGACGATCCAGAAGTTCTACCGCATCGCGGGCGGCACGACGCAGAACCGGGGCGTCCTCTCCGATGTCGTCCTCCCCGCCCTCGACGACTACATCGACTACGGCGAGTCGTCCCTGCCGAATGCCCTGGCCGCCGACGAGGTCCCCGTCGCCGACTACACCCGGATGGCCCCGCCCTTCCCCTTCATCGCCGACCTCCAGAAGGCTGCCTCCGCCCGGATCGCCGCCAGCGACGAATACGCCTGCCTGAAGGACCGGATCGCGCTCCTCAAGGAGAAGACGATTCCCCTCGACGAGACGAAGCGGAAGGCCCAGCTCGACGCCTTCAAGGCGATCGACGACCGGGAAAAGAAGCTGGCCGACAAGCCGGTCTCCGACCACAAGGTCTGGATCCTGAACCTGGCGATGCTCGACGCCGGGCAGCCGATGAAGCCCGTCGTCGATTCCCGCCCCTCGGCGAAGGCCGACAAGAAGAAGGCCGGCCCTGCCGGGAGCAGCGCCGACGACACCGGCGACGACGACACGACGCCGCCCGCCGACGGCGTGATCCGCCGCGACATCACCCTCGACGAGACGGTGAACATCTTCGGCGATTTCCTTCAGGACCTCGCCCATCCTCCGGCGGCGGGAGGCGCGGCGGCGGCGGCTCCTGCGCCCTCTTCCGGTTCGTCCGCGGCTGCATCTGCGTCTGCGGCCCCGGCCTCGTCAGGCGCCGTCGCCACCCCCCTCGACGGGACCGCCCCGGCGGAAAAGCATCGCGGTTTGTGGGATACGGTGCGGGGGTGGTTCCGGTAGGGGGGGCGAAGGGCTTATCGGCCCTACGGGACTGGGGGGCGGACCTGGGTGGGTCGCGACGGACGTACGTTGTAGGCTTCTGAGGGG
>CAISZB010000486.1 GCA_903889845.1 uncultured Verrucomicrobium sp.
CTATGGAACTTGCCCGATTTTGCCCCATTCCCCTTGTATTGTTTATGAGGCTTGGTGGAATGGACCCATGTCCAAATCGGCCGCAGACGAGAACCGCTATCTCGACATCGAACGGATCATCGAACTCGACTTCGTCCGCGCCACCGAGGCGGCGGCGCTGAACGTCCTCCCCTGGCTGGGCCGGGGGCAGAAGGAGCTGGCCGACGGGGCCGCCAGCGACGCCGTGCGCGGCATGTTCGACCTCATGAACGTCTGCGCCGAGGTCGTCATCGGGGAGGGCATCAAGGACAACGCCCCCGGCCTCTTCAAGGGGGAACAGCTGGGCCGCTGGCTCCCCGGCACGCCGAAGTTCGACATCGCCATCGACCCCATCGACGGGACGACGAACCTCTCCAAGGGGATGCCCGGCTCCCTCTCCGTCATCGCCGCCGCCTCCCCGGAACCCGGCATCGATCAGTCCCTCCTGGACATCCCCTCCTTCTACATGAAGAAGCTGGCCTACGGCCCCGCCGTGAAGCGGTATGCGGAGAAGGTCGGCATCGAGTGCCTGAACCTCCTCAGCCCCATCGACGAGAACATCGCCATCATCGCCAAGGCCCTGCGGAAGCGGGTCCAGGACGTCGTCGTCTGCGTCCTCGACCGGCCCCGGCACGCCACCCTGATCGAGGAACTGCGCGGCATCGGCTGCACCCTGCGGATGATCAGCGACGGCGACATCGGCGGCGCGATGGCCCCCTCGATGCCGAACCCGGAAGTCGACGTCTACGTCGGCGTCGGCGGCTCCCCGGAGGCGGTCCTGGCCGCCGCCGCCCTCCGCTGCCTGGGCGGCGACATCCAGGCGCAGATGTGGCCGAGGGACGCCGCGGAGCACGCCTCCATCGAGGCCTCCGGCTGGACGGCCCCCCTCGACCGCGTCTACACCGCCGCAGACCTGGCCAAGGGGCGGAACATCATCTTCTGCGCCACCGCGATCAGCGACGTCCCCGGCCTCCCCGGCGTCCGCCTTTCGGGGGAATACGCGGAGACCCACTCGATCCTCATGCGCGCCCGCAGCCAGACCGTCCGCCGGATCGATTCCCGGCACAACCTGGGCGCCAAGACGATCCGCCTCCGCAGTTCCCATGCGGAACACCGGTTGTAATCGCGTTCGATCCCGTTTATCCCGGTCAGACCCGCTCTTGCCCGGGCGGGGTCGGTGTGCGAAGATGACTCCCCTGTGTCCGACCGCCCCGCCCCCCATCCCGATCCCGCCGAGAACGGAATCGCCGGGGGAGCGCGCCTCACGTATGGGCAGACGAAGCGGGTGAGGCCGAAGACCTACCAGGTCGCCATCTACCTCGTCCTCGCCGTCTTCGTCGTCCAGTTCGCCTTCTTCCTCTCGATTCCCTGGTTCCGCCACCGCATCGCGATCGATACCCACTCCCCGGCGGTCGAGCAGGAACGGCTCAAGGCCCAAGCCCAAGCCCAGGCCCCCACCGCGATCCCGCTTCCCTCCCTCACCCCCTCCGCGCCCGCGCGGATCGCCGTTCCGCCCGCGCCTGCCCCCGATCCCGCCCGCCGCATCGACAACCTCGTCCGCGAAGGCTACGGCTACATGCAGCAGGGGGAGAACGACCTGGCCCGCTCCGCCCTCCTGGAGGCGGAAGGCCTCTCCCCGAAGGACCTCCGCATCCTCTGCTACCAGGCGGAACTGGCCGAGACCGAGCGCGACTACGCCCGCGCCACCTCCTACTGGAAGCGGATCATCGACCTCGGCGCCGCCGCCGGTCCCCTGGTCGATCAGGCCAAGGGTCGGATCGCCGACCTCGCGGGACGCCTCTCCGGGGCGTCCTCGTCCCTGCCCGTGCCGCCCCCTGCGCCGGCTTCCGCCTCCTCCGGCTCCGGCACCACGCCGCAGGCCGCGACGACGGTGGCGCCCCCCGCCGCCCCGGCGCCTTCCCCGGCGCAAGAGACCGCCGCGCCGTCCCCGGCCGCCCCGGTCCTCCCCCCGGGCGGGAAATACTTCACCGTCCTGGCCCCGACGCAGGTCGCCGCCGACGACGGCTCCGGCTTCGTCCTCCGCATCCCCATCGTCTGCGCGATCCAGAACGGGGCGATCGGCGTCGATCCGGGCAAGGTCTCGATCAAGCTCTACTTCTACGACCGCCTTCCCGACGGCGCCCTCTCCCCTACCGCGTCGAAGATCGACGTCGTCTTCGAGAACGGCCGCGCCACCTGGCAGGACGGCCGGAGCGAGACCCTCCGCGCCACCTACCGGCGGCGCTCCAACGCCACCGTCGATCCGAAGACCGCCCCCGCCTACTACGGCTACGTCTTCCGCCTCACCTACGACGGCATCGTCCAGGACGAGCGCGCCGACCCCGCCCCCCTCCTCCGCACCGTCTTCCCGGCTCCGGCCACGCCGCCGCCTGCTCCCGCCGCCGCGCCATGAAATCGTCCCGGCCCGCCTCTTTCTCCCACCTCGATGCGAAGGGCCAAGCCCGGATGGTAAGCGTCGTCGCGAAGCCCGACCAACGCCGCCGCGCCGTCGCCGAAGGGTTCGTCGCCATGCGCCCCGCCACCGTCGCGCAACTGAAGGCCCAGGCCCTGCCGAAGGGCGACGTCCTCGCCGTCGCCCGGGTCGCGGGCATCCAGGCCGCAAAGCGGACGAGCGAGTGGATCCCCCTCTGCCACGCGCTGCCACTCCACGAAGTCGCCGTCGATTTCCGCGTCACCGGCAAGGGCGTCCGGATCGTCGCCTCCGCCGAGACGACGGGGAAGACCGGCGTCGAGATGGAAGCCCTCGTCGCCGTCAGCGCCGCCGCCCTCACCCTCTACGACATGTGCAAGGCGGTCGACAAGACGATGGAGATCGGGAAGATCGCCGTGGTGGAGAAGACGAAAGGGGCCGCGCCGTGAGCGACTCCGCTCCCATCGACGCCCGCGTCGACGTCGGGCATGTCCACCTGAAAGTCGCCGACCTCGACCGGTCCGTGGCGTTCTATTCCGGCGTCCTCGGGTTCGCGGTCACGCAACGTCTCGGCAACCAGGCCGCCTTCCTCGGCGCGGGCGGCTATCACCATCACATCGGCCTCAACACGTGGGAAAGCGCCGGAGGCCGCCCGCCCGCGCCGGGGACGACCGGCCTCTACCATGCCGCCTTCCGCTATCCCGACCGGAAGACCCTGGCCGACGCCCTGCGCCGCCTGATCGCCGCAAACATCCCCCTCGACGGGGCCGCCGACCACGGCGTGAGCGAGGCCCTCTACCTCCACGACCCGGACGGCAACGGCGTCGAGCTCTACCGGGACCGCCCCCGCGCCGAATGGCCTAAAGATGCCAGCGGGAACCTGGCGATGTACACGCGCCCCCTCGACCTCGACGCCCTGCTTGGCGAGGGATAGGGCGACAAGTCACGCTTTCGCCAACCCCGCGCAGACGCGCCGGGCGAAGGCGGGGCCCTCGTAGATGAAGCCGGTGTAGGCCTGCAGCAGCGTCGCCCCGGCATCGAGTTTTTCCTTCGCATCCTCCGCCGTGAAGATACCGCCGACGCCGAGGATCGGCAGCCGTCCGCCGAGGTGCCGGGCGACCTGGGCGATGACCTCCGTGCTCCGCGCCCGGAGGGGCAGGCCGCTCAGGCCGCCCTCTTCCTTGAGGGGGACGGCGTTCTTGTTCACCGTCGTGTTCGTCGCCACCACGCCGTCGCACCCGGCCTCGACGATGGCATCGAGGATCGGTCCCAGTTCGTCGTCGCGGAGGTCGGGGGCGATCTTCACCGCGATCGGTTTCCGTTTCCCCGCCCCGCGCCCGTTCTCCTCCTGCAGCGGTCCCAGGATGCCGAGGAGCGCGTCGCGCCCCTGGAGGCTGCGGAGGCCCGGGGTGTTCGGGGAGCTGACGTTCACCACGAAGTAATCGGCGTAGTCCCGCAGGAGGCGGAAGCTCTCGACGTAGTCGGCCGCCGCCTCTTCGAGCGGCGTGATCTTCGACTTCCCGATGTTGATGCCGACGGGAATCGAGGGCCATGCCCCGCGCCCGCGCAGTTTCCCCAGGCGGGCCGCCATCGCCGCCGCGCCGTCGTTCGGGAAGCCCATCCGGTTGATGAGGCCGTGCTGGGGGGGGAGGCGGAAGATGCGGGGCTTCGGGTTCCCCGGCTGCGCGTGGCGGGTCACCGTCCCCAGCTCGACGTAGCCGAAGCCGAGCCGCTCCCACGCCAGCGGCGCGAGGGCGTCCTTGTCGAACCCGGCGGCGACGCCGAGCGGGTTCGGGAACTCGATCCCCCACAGCGTCCGCCGCAGCGTCGGGAACGATTCCCGGCAGAGGAGGCCCATGGGCCGCGTCACCGCCCCGCAGGCGAGGCCCGCCATGGCCCAGTGGTGGACCGTCTCCGGCGGAAACCGGAAGAGCGTGGTGCGGACGACGGCCTTGTAGAAAGAGGTGAAGAAGGCGGTGGAGAGCGAGGCGGGCATGGCCCCTCTTTTTTAGACGGGGCGGGGGAAATGGCAACCCCGGCCTCTCCCCCTGCGGCAGGAATCTCCCCGCGCGGGGCGGCACTTTTATGCAAGCACGGGCAGGAGCCGCACCTTCTCCGAGAGGATGTCGGCGGTGAAGGGCTTCGGGACGATGGGGCGGCCGGAGGCGGCGAGGGCGGCGCCGGTCTCGCCGCCGCCGTCGTGGCCGGTGACGAAGAGGAAATTCGGGACGAGGGCGGGCCGGTGCTCGCAGACCCACCGGAAGAGATCGACGCCGTTCATCTGCGGCATGAGGACGTCGCTCACGACGAGGTCGAAGGTGCCCGCCTCCAGCTTCTCCACCGCCTCCAGGCCGTGGGAGGCCCGCTCGATGACGCAGTTGAAGCGCCGCTTGAGGACTTCCCCGACGAAGCCGCCGACGAAGGCCTCGTCGTCGACGACGAGGGCCCGGAAGCGGCGCGATTCCGGGCCGGAGGCCGGGGGGAGGACGGGGATGGCGTGGCCATTGCCGTGGGCATGCCCGTTCAGAACGGTCCCGTTGCCGTGTCCGTTCGCGTGGAGGGGCGCGGTCCCGGCGTGGAGGGGGAGGCAGAAGAAGAAGGCGGCGCCGCCGCCGGGGATGTTTTCCACGTGCATCTCCCCCCGGTGGGTCTTCGCGATGGCCTGGCAGACGCTCAGGCCGAGGCCGCTCCCCTTGTCCTGGCTCTTCGTGGTGAAGAAGGGGTCGAAGATCCGGGTGAGGATCTCCGGCGGGATGCCGGTGCCGGAATCGGCGACGCGGAGGCAGGCCTGGTCCCCTTTGACGTCGAGGGAGACGCGCAGCTCGCGGCGGGGAGCCGTCTCCATCGCGTCGACCGCGTTGATGACGAGGTTGATGGCGATCTGCTTGATCTGGCCGGGATCGGCCAGGATCGGGACGGGATGCTTCGGCAGGTCCTGGAAGACGGCGATCTGCTTTTCCCGGATGCGGAAGTGGAGGAAGCCGAGGGACTCCCCGACGAGGACGGCGAAGTCGCACGGGACCGCCTCCTCCCGCGTGGGGCGGCAGAATTGGAGGAGCTGCCGGACGATCTTCGCCGACTCGTTCGCGCTCTGGAAGATGACCTCGGCGTGGGCGCGGCGCTCCGCGTCGTCGATGGCCTCGGCGCGGAGGAGGTCGGCGAAGCCGAGGATGGGGAGGAGCTTGTTGTTGAGCTCGTGCGCGATCCCCCCGGCCAGGGAGTCGAGGAAGGTCTCCTTCTCCTTCTGGAGCGATTTCCGCAGGAAGAGGCGCTCCTGGGTGATGTCGAGGAGGGAGGCGCAGATCTGGCCCGTCTCCTCGATCCAGCGGAGGTTGGCGGAGAGGAGCCGCGCGGGGACCTCGGCGGTCGGCGGGGCGGCGGCGGCGTGGCCGTGGGGAAGGGGCGCGACGGGGAGCGGGGGGTGGCCGGGCCGGAGCCGGA
>CAISZB010000487.1 GCA_903889845.1 uncultured Verrucomicrobium sp.
CCAAGGAGGGGGTGAGGGCGGCCAACAGGGTGGCGATGGAGGCGGGATCGTTGAGAAAGGCGCGGGCGGAAGGGATCTCCGGTTGGTCCGCCCCTTCCTTGGTTTTCAATAGATCCGGGGGATAATATTCGGGTTTGTCGAGGACCCAGGCCTTGTCGAGGCCCTCATGGAGGAGGACGAGGCTGAGGACGGCGGCGTTTTCGGCCAGATAGAGCTTCTTCGCCTTCGTGCGGACGAGGAGGAGCTTGCCCTCCTTTCCGGACTGCGCCGCCACGGAGACAAGGAGGAGGTTTCCCTCGGGAACGCGTTCCGTGGCCTGGTCGATCAGATAGGCCGCAAGGCGGTCGTCGGGCAGGGAGGGGAGGGCGAGGTCGTCGACGATGTCGCTGGCCGCAAGGCCGGGCGCGGCATCGGCCAAGGCGCCCTGGAGCGATTTCGCATAAGCCCCGCGCTTGTCGCTCACGATGCCTACGGGCAGGTAGGCCGATTTTTTCCCGCAGCCCGTCCCGGTCAGGAGCAGGAGGACTAGCAGAGTGGCTCCCCCCAGGAGCCGCGTCCAAGACACCGAATGGTTCACGTTTGTTTAGTTAGCCCATGCTGTCGTTTTGGCAACACCGAATCAGAGAGGGGCAACTTCCTCCAGGAACTCGTCGCGGAAGCGGCGGAGACGATCCTGACGGATTTCGGCCATCCGGGCGCCCGCCCCGGTCTGGAACCCGGAGGCGAGCTTGAGGAGCTTCACCTCGAAGTGGTCTAGGGCGAAGTTCCGGTCGTCGTGCGGGCGGGCTTCGGCCCGGGGATCGGCAGGATCGTAGAGGGAGCTGCCCATCCGTCCCGCCGTGTAGAAGCAGCGGGCCGCGCCGATCATCCCGATCGCGTCGAGGCGGTCGGCGTCCTGGAGGACCCGTGCCTCCGGCGTCCGGGGCGGGATCGCCGCGCTGAAACTGTGGGCCGCGACGGCATGGGAGACGGCCTCCGTCCGGGCCGCGTCCCAGCCCAGGCCGGCGAGCACTCCGGCGGCCTTCTCCGCCGCGAGGCGGGAGGCTTGGGAACGGAGAGGGGAACTCTTTTCGACGACGACGCAATCGTGAAGGAGGATCGCCGCCGCGAGGACTTCCGGGGCGCAGGGATGCCCTTCCTCCGCGTCGATGGCGAAGGCGTTTTTCCAGACCCGTTGGAGATGGGCCAGATCGTGGGACCCATCGCCCGCCCCATCGACGTGGGGCAGAAGCTGTGCGGCCAGGATATCGTGCGGAGCAAAAGCGGAGATCCCACTCATTAGGGAGGCCACCGTGCCGCTTCCCCGGCAGGGGGGCAAGAGCGAATGCTTTGCCCGGTTTTTAGTAGGATAGCGTCATCCCCAGCGACCAGCGGTTGGAGTGGGCGTCGCCCGTGTCCCGAAGCTGGACGCCGTAATCGGCGTGGAGGGAGAGGTAGTTCCCGATCGCGTAGCGGATGCCGGGCCCGACGCTCGCCATCGCGATCACGTTCTTGCCGATGCCCGCGTTGTCCGTGAGCGTGTCGCGGTGCGCCCAGGCCTGGCCCATGTCGAAGAAGCCGACGAGCTGGAGCTGGTCCTTCGCCTGATGCGGGATGATGTCGTAGCCGATGAGGTCGGTGACCGAGGTGGCGGGCGAGCGCAGTTCATTCCGCAGCGTCCACCCTTCGTCGGTCCCGGCGAGGTCGTATTCGCTGTAGCCCCGGATCGACTGCGCGCCGCCGAACTGGAGCTGCTCGCTCGGCAGGAGGGGCCCGTCGCTGACCTGCCATTCGAAGTCGTGGGAGAGGCTGAACTGGGCCGGGAGGTTGGTCACCCGGGAGACGGCCAGCCGCATGTAGGCGTACTCGGGCGAGGCCCCGGAACGGACCGCGTTGTAGGCCTCGTTGTTCTGGTGGCCCCAGACGCTGCTCCCGTTCCAGAAGACCTGGGGATTGACCGTCGTCGTGCCGAGGGGGTCGGTCACCGTACCGCTGTAGCCGAAGACGACCTGCCCCACGTCGGCGGTCGCGTTGGAGGTCGGGATCGAGCTGAATTCGAGGGAATTCTGGGACTGCTTCCAGTCGTAGCCGACGGTCGCGCTGTGGCGATAGATCCCGGAAACCTCGGGGAGGGGGACTTCGTACCGGACTCCGGCCTGGTCCCCCGCGCCGCGGATGTCGAGGGGGCCGCTGATGGCGTGGCTCGTCGAGATCGCGCCGAAGAAGGTCAGCGTGTGGTGCCAGGGGAGGGGAATCACCCAGGAACCGGAGTGGCCGACGAAGGCCGTCCCGTCGCCGCTCATCGTGTATTGGTAGGAAAGGAGCTGGTTCATCAGGAAGGCGTTTCCCCAGTTGAAACCGGCCTCGTAGCGGTCCTCGCCCGTGATCGCGTTGCCTGTGTTCTCGTAGCCCGCGTAGACGCGCAGCGGGAAGCGGTCCTGGGTTCGGAGGGTGATGTTGGTACTGCCCACGTCGCCGCCGGGGCTGAAGACCGCCGTGCTCTGGTGGAAGGGATTCTGGTTGAGCCAATTGACGTCGGAGGCCAGGCGCTCCGTGCTGATCGTGTCGCCGGGGCGGAGTCGGATGTCGCCGGTCAGGAGGTCCTTGGAGAACCAATGGGTCCCCTCGGCGGTGACTTTCCCGACTTTCCCCTCGATGAAGACGAGTTGCAGGACGCCATCCGTGATGTCCTGCTGGGGGACGACGACATCGACGACGGGGCGGTCCTTCGCGCGGCACCAGACGATCACGTCGCGCACCAGGTCGCCGAGGGTGGCGAGGGTCAGGCGTTGTCCCAGGTAGGGGGCGACGACGCGGTTGAAGTCGTCCTGCTGGAGGAACGGGATGCCGGTCGTGACGATGCCGCCCTGGGCCGGGGGCACGGCGGCAACCTTGCTCGCCGCATCGACGAAGACGACGGCCCGGAGGTTCTCGACCAGGACCTTCGTGTCGGCGCTCACCTCGGGCAGAGGCTTCTCCATCATGAAGGCGGGGAGCGTCGCCATCGGCGGCAGCTTCGGCTGGATGCTCTGATAATCCTGCGCGGGGAGCGTTGTTCCGGCGGCAAGCAAAGCGGCCAAGAACCAGCCCCGGCGATCCCGTCCCATTTCGACAAAAAATTTCATGGAGTTCTTTGTGCTTACGCTTTCAGGAGATTAATGTCCGCCCACCTGACTGCTGGAGGCGCCGTAGATCACGTTGGGGAGGTAGGCGTACCAACTCCCCGAGGTCCCTCCCGTGGG
>CAISZB010000488.1 GCA_903889845.1 uncultured Verrucomicrobium sp.
AGATCGATCAGGGTTTCGGTTCGATATCGAAGTCGAGGATGAGGATGGCCCCCCTGCGTTCCATGGTCATGCGGTCGCATAACAGCTTGACCATGCTCAAGCCTAGATTCCTTTCCCGCAATTGATCAAGCTCTTCGATGCGCCGATAAATATCGAAGTGGTGGCCGGCTCCGGGGTCCTCCACCCGGACGCGGAGTTTTCCGTGCGCCGCAGCCCCGGTTCCAGATCCGGGCGCCGGCTGCCAGGCGACGTGGAGGGCGCTGACCGCCTCCTTTTTCCCCTGGCAGCCGTGCTTCATCGCGCTGAGGACGATCTCCCGGCAACAGAGGAGGATGTCCCCCAGGCGGCCCTGGGGGAGGCGGCCCAGGGCCAAGGCCAAACTTCTCTCCCAGCGGGCCTGGATCGCGTCGATCTCCGCGCACCGATTGCCCGCGTACTGCTCCAGCAGAAGGGGATAGAACGGCTCCGCGATGCCCGGGGGCGTGGTGCGCAGCATCAGGATATCGTCGTGGCCCCGGCGGATCAGTTCCCGGGACTCCGCCTCGTGCTCCAGGCGGGGGTCGAGGAGGCGGTGGAGGAGGGCCCGGGGATCGACGCCCAGCACCTCGGCGAGGTCTTCCAGGCCGTCGCTGTACAGGCAGAGGCAGTGGAGGGAGGGATCGCCGGTGGGGGTGTCGAGGGGGAGGCGGATCTCGTTCGGTTCCAGGACGTCGAACCAGCCGAGGGGGGGGCGGAGGTCGGAGATCGAGACGAGGCGGCCAGAGGCATCGCTCCAGGTGGCCGGGGGGAAGCCGTAACTTTGGAGCAGGTATTCGCGGCGCTTCGGGTCGGTGACGAGGAAGGCGCAGGCTAGGGAGAAGCCGACGGCGATCCCCTCCGAGGCCGGACGGCCCCATTCCCGCAGCAGCATGCCGTTGAAGGTGCGGGCGATCTCCTGAATCGGCGTCCCGGAGGAAGCCAGGGCGCGGACGACGCCCTGGAAGTAGGCGGAGACGAAGCCCGACTTCAGGTCGTGCCCGGAGACGTCCCCGCAGAAGAAGACGTGTCGCCCGTCGTCGGTCGCGATGTGGGTGGCGAAGTCGCCGCCCACATCGCTGCGCGTGTGGATGACGATCTCCGCCGGGGGGCGGTCGTCCCCCTCCTTCCCCTCGGCGGCGGGCGGGATGAGCTGGCTTTGGAGGCGGCTGACCTCGCGGATCGCCACCTCGTTGGACCGCGCCCGGCGCCGCTCCGCGGTCGTCTCCGAGGCGAGGCGGATCGACTCGCGGAGCTGCTCCCGCTTCACCGGCTTTTCCAGGAAATCGACGGCGCCGCCCCGGAGGCTGGCGGCGACGAGGGACTTCTCCCCCTCGGCGGTGACGACGATCGTCGCCAGGGTGTCGTCCCGTTCCTGGATCCACCGGAGGAGGTCGAGGCCGCTGACGCCCGGCATCCGGTAATCGGTCAGGACGCAGTCGAGGCCCGAGGTGCCGTGATCGAGCATGAACTGCTGCGCCGCCTTCCCCCCGGAGACAGCGTGGGCGACGACGCCGATCTTCGCCAGGTTCCGGGAAAAGAGCAGGAGCGTCGGCTCGTCGTCATCGACGACGAGGACAACCGGGGTGGGGGAGAGGGGGGCAACGTCGTCGGGCATGCGCGGGAAATCCGGGCCTCATTGTTCCCCCGGAAGCGAAAAAAGCGAGTCTTCCGTTTGCGCTTTCCCTGGGCGGGGCGGACGGGTTAGAGTGAAGGACTGCTCCGCCTATGCGTTTTCCGACCCGGATCGCCCTGTTCCCCTGCCTCGGGCTGCTGCTCACCCTCCTCGCTGCGGCGGGGACGGCCCACGCCCAGTTGAAGATGGGGCTGGAGGCCGAGCGGATGAACTACCTCCTCTACGAGAGGCTGCCCCTGAAGGTGACGCTGGAGAACACCGCCGGGTTCGACCTCTCCTTCGCCGACGCGGAGGGGAAGCCGTGGCTCTCCTTCTACGTGACGCAGGACGACGGCTCCTTCGTCCCCGCCGACCGGAAGGGACCCCAGAAGCCGCTGCTGCTCCCCGCGGGGAAACGGGCCGGGTTCACTGTCGACCTCACCCCCCTCTACGCGATCCGCAGCCCGGGCCGGTACAAAGTGCAGGCCGTCGTCGATGTCGCCGACCGGGAATACCTCTCCGCGCCGATCTTCGTCACGATCGCCTCGGGGCAGACGGTGTGGAAGGAGCGGCGCGCGATCGATGGCTCGATGCGGACCTATTCCCTCGTCCGCTTCTCCCCGACGCAGAAGAACACCGACCTCTACCTCCGCGTCGAGGACGAGGCCCAGAACATCGTCTACACGAACATCCTCCTCGGCGAGGCCGTCGATTTCGAGACCCCGGCGACCCAGTTCGACGCCGCCGGGAAGCTCCACATCCTGAACCTGGCCGGGACCGCCCTCTACCGCTACAGCCGCGCCAACCCCGACGGGGTCGTCGAGGCGCAGGCCACCTACTTCGCCCTCAACGAGAGCAGCCCCCGCCTGCAGACGACGACCGAGGGCGGCGTCTTCGTCGCCGGGGGCCGCGAGGAAAACCCGGCCATCCATCGGGATAAGCTCTCCGACGCGCAATCGCGGGTGCTGAAGCCGGTGCAGTAGGAGGTGCGGTTTTATATTCGTTGATGAAGGCCGCCCGGGGAGCTTAGTCTCCCCGGCATGAAAATCAGCGCCCGCAATGTCCTGAAGAGCACCGTCAAATCGATCGTCAAGGGAGCCGTGAACACCGAAGTGGTCCTCGAAGTCGCCCCCGGCATCGAGATCGTCTCCGTGATCACGAAGTCCTCGGCGACCGCCCTGAAGCTGAAGAAGGGCAAGACCGCCTACGCCGTGATCAAGGCCTCCAGCGTCCTCGTCGCCGTCGATTAGGCGGAGGCGGCGGCCCGTGGTCCGTGGTCTCTGTGACTTAATGCCGCTCTGCCCTGTCGCGGAACGGGTTGTGCTTCCCTGGCGGTATGTCGTGCTCCGCCAATCCGGGAAATGACGCCGCCGTCCCCTGCACCTTCTTTCACGAGGCGTCGGGGCCCGGCGGCGGTGGCGACGCGTGCCGCATCATCCAGGATCTGACCCTCCTCTTCGAGGTCTGCCAGACGCTGGAGGGGAGCCTCGACCTGAAGAACGTCCTTCCCGGCGTCCTCCAGCGGCTCTCGCAATCGATCGGGATGGAGTCGGGCGCCATCACGATCGTCAACCGGGAGACGGGCAAGATCACGGTCGACGAATCGTTCGGCCCCTCCACGGAGGAGTGCCGTCACGGGCGGGAGAAGGTCTACCAGAGCCTGGTCGCCGGCGTCATCCGCGGCGGGGACCCGGTCGTCGTCGCCGACATCGCCAAGAGCGAGCACTTCCGCCACCGCATCCCGCCGCCCGGCTTCGGGCCGGACACGGCGCCGCTTTCCTTCCTCTGCGTCCCGATCAAGTCGGGCCCGTCCGTCGCCGGGGCTCTGAGCGTCGAGCGCCGGGTGCCGCGCCACGAGGGGTTCGAACACGACCTGCGGCTCCTCTCCCTCATCGGCTCCGTCCTCGCCCAGGCCGTCGGCATCCGGCAGACGGCCCACGAGCAGATGCAGGCCCTCCACCGGGAGAATGAGCGCCTCCAGGAACAGATCAACAACCACTTCAAGCCCGGGAATATGATCGGGAACTCGGGCGGGATGCGCTCCGTCTTCCGCCACATCGAGCAGGTCGCCTCCGGCAGCACGACGGTCTTCATCCGGGGGGAGAGCGGCGTGGGGAAGGAACTCGTCGCCAACGCGATCCACCAGAACAGCCCCCGCACGGGCAAGGCCTTCGTGAAGGTGAACTGCGCCGCGCTGCCCGACTCGATCATCGAGAGTGAGCTCTTCGGCCACGAGAAGGGCGCCTTCACCGGGGCCATCGGGATGCGGAAGGGCCGCTTCGAGATCGCCAACGGCGGGACCCTCTTCCTCGACGAGATCGGCGACCTCTCCGCCCAGACGCAGGTGAAGCTGCTCCGCGTCCTGCAGGAGCGGGAGTTCGAGCGGGTCGGCGGGCAGGAGACCCTGCGGTGCGACGTCCGCGTCATCGCCGCGACGAGCCGGAACGTGGAGGAGCTGATCGAGCAGGGGAAGTTCCGCGTCGATCTTTACTACCGCCTCAACGTCTTTCCCATCTACGTCCCCCCGCTGCGCGAGCGGAAGACCGACATGCTGCAGCTGGCCGACCACTTCGTGGAGAAGTACAATGCGGCGACGGGGAAGGCGATCCGGCGGATCTCCACCTCGGCGATCGACCTGATGATGATGTACCACTGGCCGGGCAACGTCCGGGAGCTGGAAAACTGCATCGAGCGGGCCGTGGTGATCTGCCGGGACGACGCGATCCACGCCCACCACCTCCCCCCGACCCTGCAGGCGAAGGAAAAGGGGGGAAAGAGCGCCGAGGCCCGCGGCACCCTCGACGGGGCGTTGGCGGCGCTGGAGCTGGAGATGATGGTCGATGCGCTGAAGGAGACCGACGGGAACATGGCGAAGGCCGCCCGGCTCCTGGGCATCAGCGAGCGGATCATGGGCCTGCGCGTCCACAAGCACGGGATCGACCCCGCCCGGTACCGGCGCGGCGGCGTGCCGACGGAGGCGTAAGATGTTCAGTCCCGTCGAGAGGTGGTGTGGAACAAAAAACCATGCCAAGCTCGGAGGAAATATGGGACAGATACTACACGGTTG
>CAISZB010000489.1 GCA_903889845.1 uncultured Verrucomicrobium sp.
CCCCGATTCCAGTTCCCCCAACTCGTTCGAGCAACTCACGAAGATGAAGCTGAACGCCGAGACCCGGCCCCGCATCTCGGACGGCGTGAGCATCTGATCGACCGTCTGCCGGACCACCACGCTGATGTTGTCGAACGCCCCGATCGCGACGAGCAGGACCAGCGAGAGGGCGAAGTTCGTGGAAAGCCCGAAGCCGACCGTCGCCAGGCCGTATCCCGCTACCGCCGCGACGAGGGCCACCCCGGCCCGATCCCAGCCGGGACGATGGACCATCCAGAGGGCCGTAAGGACAGCCCCGACCGGGGAAGCCGCCCGCAGGAGGCCAAATCCGGCGGCGTCCGTATGGAGGATGTCGTGCGCATAGATCGGCAGGAGGGCCGTCGCCCCGCCGAGGAGCGTGGCGAAAAGATCGAGCACCAGCATCGCGAAAAGGAGGCGGGTGCGGAAGACGAAGCGGACCCCGGAAAGCAGGCTGTGCAGGGTGACCCGCGTCTTGACGATTTCGTGCTTCTCGATAGGCCGCGCACGGGAAAAGCAGACGTAGCCGATTACGAAGAACAGCAGATTGACGAGGCAGGCCGTCTCCCCCGCGAAGCGGGCCGCAATGATCCCTCCCAACGCGGGACCGATCATCGAACTGATCTGGAAGGCCGTACTGGTCCACGCCATCGCGTCCGGCACCAGACGGCGCGGCAGGAGCTGCGGCAACAGGGCGGAGACCGCCGGGATATTAAAAGCCCGCCCCATCGCCGCCAGGAAGAGGGCGGCGTAGTACCCCCAGACCGGGCCGTGCAAATGGGTGTTCAGATAGACGCCGACCGCGCCGAGGATGATCACGGATTGCCCCGCCAGCGCCAGCCGACGGCGGTCGAAACGATCGGCCGCCTGTCCGCCCGGCAACGACAGGAGCAGGATGGGGACGACCTGCGCCAGCCCGACCATCCCCAGGGCGAAGGCCGCCTGCCGGGTATCCGTCCGCAACTGCTGATAGATGAGCCAACTGACCGTGATCCCCTGCATCTGCACCCCCAGGAGGAAGAGAACCCTCCCCAGGATGAAGAAGCGGTAACTCGCATGTCGCAGGGACGCGTACGGATCGCGGGAATCGGCCATGTCCGTCTTCAATCAAGGCTTCGGGACGGAGGAGGCAAGGTCACCGGTCACCACCCAGTATCCCTCCAGTCCCAGTTCCTTCAGCGCCTGCTGCTGGTACCCGGCATGGAACCATCCCCGGATCGCCTCGTCCCCCACCGCCGCGCGGATCAGCTTGTGCTCGGCCGCGAATTGGACCGTCTCCCGGAAGGCCTGCAACGTGCTGCCGTCGATGAGGGGGTTGAAGCGTTCCTTGAGCGGCACCTTCTCGTAATCCTCCCGGACATACTTCGGGCCAAGGCTTCGGTCGGAGACGAAGACGATCAACGCCTCTCGGTTCTCCTCCCGCGAGGCCCACGCCGCCGCTTCGAAGAGGACCTTCACCACCCGGGCGACGGTCGCGGGGTAGGCTTTCTCGAACTTGTCGGCGACGAGGGTACCGCTGGAGGTCGGGTCCTGGAGGAAGCTGCGGCTATCTTCCAACACACGCAATTTGCCCTGGTCGCGCAGGATCAGCAGATTGACCCCGCCGAAGACGGCATCGACCCCGCCCGCATTGAACGCCGCCACGGCGTCGGCTCCCTGAAGATTGACGACAGTCACCTCCTTTTCCTGAATCCCGTGAGCCTGGAGCAGGAGGATGAGGCTCTGGTAGGGATTCGTCCCCCGCTGCACCGCGATCCGCTTGCCGCGAAGATCCTCCACCTTCTGGATCGGGGCCTCCTGATGGACGCCGACGAGGTAAGTCCCGGCACCGGAGGTTCGCCGCGCCAAGATCGGAAAGCACACGTCTGAACTCCAGTCACTCGAGCGTATCTCGTATGCCG
>CAISZB010000490.1 GCA_903889845.1 uncultured Verrucomicrobium sp.
GGGAGGGGAGGACTTTCACCTCGTACACATCCCACCCACGCAGCACGCCATGCCCCACGGCCCGGGCTGGGTCCTCCATGGCCACACCCACGTTCCCCGGGACGAACACCGACGCGGCCAGCGACGGATCTTCAATCCCGGCAGCGCGGGCCTCGCCAACAAAGGCGCGCCCCTCAGCCTCGCCTTTTTGGAGAAGGAACCGGGCGATTTCTTCCGTCCCCGGGTGGTTTTACTCTAAAAACGGGATAATCCTCCTGTCCTGTAGGGCAGTAGCGAGAATGACGCTTGAACTTTCCCGATTTTGGGGCAAATTAACGTCTCCTTACCTCATGAATAAACGGATCGGTTTGCTTCGATTGCAGGCGTTGACTTCGGTTTTCTCCATCGCGTTTTTATTCCCGTTCGGTCTCGAAGCGCAGGCGGGCCTCTTCTCGAAGGACGACCCGGCGAAGACCGCCGACTCTTCCGCACCCGCCCCGGCGGCTGCGATTCTCGGCGGCGTGACGAGTTTCTCCCCCATCGTGAAGAAAGTCGCCCCGGGCGTCGTCACGATCTTCACGACGAAGAACGTGAAGGAGACCGCGACGCCGTTCTTCCCCTTCGGCAACGATCCCTTCTTCCGCCAGTTCTTCGGCAACCAGATGCCCGGCGGCGACGGCCAGGGGCAGGGGCAAGGCCAAGGCCAGAACGCGCCGCAGACCCGCGTGCGGAAGCAGAAGGGCCTCGGCTCCGGCGTCATCATCTCGGCCGACGGCTACATCGTCACGAATTTCCACGTCGTCGGCGTCGCCGACGAGATCAAGGTCGCCATCAACGACGACACGAAGAAGGAATACGACGCGAAGGTGATCGGCAAGGACGAGGCGACCGACATCGCCCTCATCAAGGTCGACGCGAAGAACCTCCCCGTCATCGAACTGGCCGACAGCGACAAGGTCGAGGTCGGCGACGTCGTCCTCGCCATCGGCAATCCCTTCGGCGTCGGCAAGACCGTCACGATGGGCATCGTCAGCGCCCTGGGCCGCGACCTGAGCAAGATCGACGGGACGAGCCACCTGGAAGACTTCATCCAGACCGACGCCGCGATCAATCCCGGCAACTCCGGCGGCCCCCTCGTCGACCTCCAGGGCCGGATGATCGGCCTGAACACCGCCATCGTCAGCGGCGGCGGCGGGAACGTCGGCATCGGTTTCGCCATCCCCAGCAACATCGTCGCCGCCATCCGGGACAGCCTCCAGAAGCAGGGTCACGTGACCCGCGGTTTTCTGGGTGTCGTCACGAAGGAACTGACGCCCGATCTGGCGAAGAAGCTGGGCATCGACGACGGTACCGGCGTTCTGGTCACCGAGGTCGAGCCCGGCTCCGCCGCCGACGATGCGAAGGTCCTCCCCGGCGACGTCATCGTCGAGTTCGACGGGAAGAAGATCGCCGACTACCGCACTCTCCGCCTCGCCGTCACGGGGACCGCTCCCGGGAAGAAGGCCTCGCTCAAGGTCATCCGCGACGGGAAGTCGAAGACCCTCACGGTCACCCTCAAGGAACTGACCGCCAAAGCGATGGCCGGAGCCGAC
The DNA here is from genome assembly GCA_903889845.1 of uncultured Verrucomicrobium sp. Taxonomy (GTDB): domain Bacteria; phylum Verrucomicrobiota; class Verrucomicrobiia; order Methylacidiphilales; family GAS474; genus GAS474. Next base: position 1,572 of record CAISZB010000490.1, read on the forward strand.
AAGGGCGACAACGGCACCCCCGCCGACGACGCGGCGCCCTCCGCCTCGCAAAAGCTCTTCCCCGGGGTCGACATCGCCGACTTCGACGACGACGCCCGCCGCCAGTTCTCCGCGATCCATTACCCGGACACGATCAAGAACGGAGCCGTGGTCCTCGCCGTCTCCGACGACTCTCCCGCCGCGCGCGGCGACGGGAAGGACGGCCTGGCCCCCGGCGACGTGATCCTGGAGGTCGACAAGAAGCCGGTCCGCTCCGCCAAGGAGGCGCTCGCCGCCGCCCAGGCGGCGAAGGGATCGAAGGACGGCATCCTGGTCCGCGTCTGGTCGCGCGGCATCCCCAATTACCTCGTCATCAAGCCGGACGCTTCCGGCGGCAATTAATTTCCCCTCCCTTTTTCATTAACCCCGAATCGATGAGCAACAGCACCCCCGTCCTCAGCACCCCCCGCAACTTCACTCCCGGCGCCACGCACGAGGAGCAATTCAAGATCGAGAAGGACGGCCTCGACGTCATCCAGGACATCTACCGGTATGCCCACACCGGCTTCGCCTCGATCAACGAGGACGATTTCAACCGCTTCAAGTGGTACGGTTTCTACCGGCAGAAGCCGAAGGACAGCGGCTATTTCATGCTCCGCCTCCGCCTCCCCGGCGGGCGGGTGAACGCCGACCAGCTGGACACCATCGCCTCCCTCGTCGAGGACTACGCCCACGGCTTCGCCGACGTCACGACGCGGCAGACCTTCCAGTGCCACTGGCTGACCATCGAGCAGATCCCCGACATCCTGGCCCGCCTCGACGCGGCGAAGATCAGCACCGTCGGCGCCTGCGGGGACATCACCCGCAACGTCGTCGGCTGCCCGGTCGCTGGGATCGTGAAGGACGAGATCCTCGACGCCACGCCGCAACTGTGGGAGGTGAACAATCACCTCTTCAACAACCGGGAATTCTCCAACCTGCCCCGGAAGTACAAGATCAGCGTCTCCGGCTGCCGCATCCACTGCGCCCAGCCCGACATCAACTGCCTCGGCTTCTTCGGCCTGGAGCGGAAGGTCGGCAATAAGATCGAGGCCGGGTACGGCGTGAAGATCGGCGGCGGTCTCTCCTCCGCCCCGCACCTGGCGCAGACCCTCCCCGTCTTCCTGAAGCCGGAGCAGGTGCTGCCGCTGGCCCACTACGCCTCCGTCCTTTACCGCGACCACGGCTACCGCGAGAAGCGGAACCGCGCCCGGCTGAAGTTCCTCATCGCCGACCTCGGCGCGGAGCAGGCCCTGGCGAAGATCGAGGAACTGGGCAACCTGAAGTTCGAGCGCCACACGGAGTTCAACTTCCCCGTCGATCCCGAGACCGACCACATCGGCGTCGTCGAGCAGAAGCAGCCCGGCCTCTGGTTCGTCGGCATCAGCTTCGCGGGGGGGCGCGTCCGGGCGCATGAGTTGCGCACCCTCGCCGCCCTTGCCCGGAAGTACGCCGCGCCGGGCCAGGATCGGATCGCCTGCACGAACAAGCAGAACCTGATTCTCCTCAACATCCCGGAGAAGAACCTCACGGCCCTCAAGGCCGAACTGGACGCAGCGAACCTCGTCTGGAATCCGTCGAACTTCCGCAAGGGGTGCGTCTCCTGCACCGGGATGGAATTCTGCAACCTAGCCATCACGGAGACGAAGAACCGGATGATCGCCCTCGTCGGCGAGCTGGAGAAGGAATGCGCCTTCTACCAGGGCAAGATCCGCATCCACTTCAGCGGCTGCACCAGTTCCTGCGGCCAGCATCAGATCGCCGACATCGGTTTCCGCGGCGGCCTCACGAAGGTCGACGGCAAGCAGGTGGAGGCCTTCGACATGTTCATCGGCGGGAAGCTGGGGGCGAATGCCCGCTTCAATGAACTCATCAAGGGGAAGATCCCCGCGACCGAGGTGAACCGGACGATCGGACGGCTCCTCCACTTCTACGAGGCGAACAAGACGACGGGCGAGCTCTTCGCTGACTTCTCCAAGCGGCTGCCGAAGGAGGAGATCAAGAAGGCGCTGGAGCCGGAGGCGGTTGCGTAACGCGGACCCGGGTTCCAAACAAAAAGCCGTTCCCCGTGAGGGGAACGGCTTTTTTGTCTTTCCGGATCGATTAGGGATTCGGCGTAAAAGCGAGGTCGGGGGGATAGGTGAACGTGACGCCGCCTGCGGTTACGTCCCGGCGTTTTCCGAGGTTGTAGGGGATGTCCATCCGTCCGCCGACGGCGAGGACCCACACCAGGAGCTTCCCGCCCCGGAGTTGGAGGTAGGCGTTGATCGTCAGGGTGGAGAGGGGGAGGATGAGCCGGTAGAACCGGGCGTCGTCCTGGGGATCGGTTTCCCAGCCGGGGGCTTTTTTCTCCCCGATGCGGGTGACCAGAGCCTGCTGAAAGGACTTCCAGGCCGAATCGAATTCGATCCGGATGCCCCGCTTCGTCAGGGCCTTCCGGATGGCCGGGAGATCGAAGGCGACGACGTCGGGATGGAACAGGGCCTGCATCGGGGGAGGCTACCAGCCGGGAGGAGCGGCGTCCCGCATAAAGAAAAGCGGGGAACGGCTTTGCGGCTTATTCCCCCAATCGCTGGCTGGAATCCCAATAGCCCAGGAGAAGAACGGCGATCAGGCCGACGTAGAGGAGGGCCATGGTCACCCGCTTCGAGGGCTCGGTCGCATAGTATTGCTCCATTTCGGGCGAGGCTTTTTGGAGAAAGGTCTGCTTGAGGCGCGGGATCGCGATGAAGAGGACGATGATCGCAATGCCGATCGCGCTCCAGGCATGGAAGTAGAAGACGGAGGCGCCGAGCAGGAGGATGCCGACGAACCAGAACCAGGGGGAGACGGCGGCGCAGATGCGGCCCCCGTCGAGCGGCGGGATCGGGATCA
>CAISZB010000491.1 GCA_903889845.1 uncultured Verrucomicrobium sp.
CGGCGAGGGGGGGGATGCGGCGGAGGGCGGGGATGCGGCGGAGGGCGGGGATGCGGCGGAGGGCGGGGAAGGCCTCGACCTTGGAAAGGAAATCGAGGAGGTGCCGCCACGCCAGCGCCCCGGCGAGGGCGATGCAGAAGCTGCCGCCCATGTTCCAGAACGAGGCCGGAGCGCGGATCTGGCCGAAGCCGGGAAGATGGGAGACAACGGGGAAGAGGGGGGCGAGGAGCCAGACGGCGACGGCGGTGGCGAGGAGGGCCTTCCGTTCCGTGGCAAAGGAGGCGAGCCGCCAGACCGCCGCGCCCTGCGCCGCGAGGGCGAACCAGAGGAGCGGGATGGCCCAGTTCTCCATCGCGCCGGAGCCGGAGAGGAGTTGCCGCTGCGCGCCGAGGGGGGAGAGGGGGCCGAAGGAGACGGTTTCGAGGAAGAGCGCCGCGCTGGTGAAGAGGCGGAAGAGGCCCCCCTCGCGGGTGGCGAGCCAGCCTCCGCGTTTTAGGCTCAGGACGAAGGCGATGCCGGTGACCCAGAGAAGGCCGCAATAGAAGGCGTCGGCGGAGGAATGGAGACCGGGCGGCGTCGCGGAGAGGAGGTCGCCGCCGCGGTCCCAGAGGGAGAGGGGGCTCTTCAGGGCGAAGTTCGCCTGCCACGCCGTCATCGGATCGTGCTCGAAGAAGGTCATGAAGCCTTGCTCGCGGAGGAGGGGGAGGAGGGGGAAGAGGGCGAGGGGGAGGGAGACGAGGGCGGCCTGGCCGAGGGCAATGAGAAACGCGCGGCGCTCTTCCTTCGCCTTCCCGAGGGCGATCCAGGCGGCGAAGAGGGCGGCGACGGGGAAGAAGAGGAGGGCGACCTTTGTCGAGGTGAGGAGCATCGCCGAGGTGCCGAGGGCCAGCGCCAGGATGCGGCTGGTCGAGGTCTTTTTGCCGAGACGGAGCAACAACCCGAGGAGGAGCGGCGCGAAGGGGAAGCAGGCGACGGTGCCGAGGTGCTCCTCCCGGGCGAGGCGGATCGCCATCTCCGGGCAGAGGAGGAAGAAGGCCCCGGCGAGGAAGGCGGTGACGGTGCAGCCGGTCAGTTCGGCGACGAAGCCGTACATGGCCATTGCGGCCAGGAGGGCGATGCCGAGGGAGACGATCTGGTAGGCCCCCGCCGGATCGATCCCGAAGGGGGCGAGGGCGAGGCGGCCTCCCTCGAAGGTCACGGCCTGGATGACGGTCTGCCACATCGGGGCGAGGCTGCATCCTTGGAGGAAGCTGGGCGTCCACCAGGCGATCCCGCCGACGGCGTGGCAGGCCGCTTCCCAGTCCCGGTACTTCGCCAGGGGGAGGAGTAGCTCGTGCTCCCCCTGCTCCAGCCCGAGCCAGCCCCGCCCCGTCACCGTCAGAAAGGCGAGCGCAAGGCCGAGGAGGAGGAGGAAGGGAAGGCGACGCATGGAGAGGGACGAAGCGTACCAAGCTGCGCGGAAGGGACAAGAGCGGAGCGAATGCGCCTCGCGCTATCGAGGCGGAGGGGGAACGGATTCCAACGTCTGCGGCTGGCGGGGC
>CAISZB010000492.1 GCA_903889845.1 uncultured Verrucomicrobium sp.
CGTCGGCGATGACGGCGAAGCGGGCGCGGCGACCCTCGGCGGTCTCGAACTGCTTCTTCATCTTCGCGGGGACGAGCGGGTAGTCGACGGCGAGGCCTGCCTCGCGCAGCGTCTGGACGACGCCGAGGGCCTGGGGACGCCAGGTCTCGTCGGGGATCACCACATAGACGTCGATCTCCGGCGGGAGGTCTTCGGCCTTGAGGAGGCCCTTGGCCCGGAGGAGGTCGCCGAGGACGACGTCGCCCATGCCGAAGCCGGCGGCGGGGAGGGCCTCGTCGCCGAGTTTTTCGAGGAGATCGTCGTAGCGGCCGCCGCCCGCGATGGCGCGGTGCTGCCCGGCGCGGTCGAAGGCCTCGAAGACGATGCCGGTGTAGTAGGCGAGGCCGCGGACGATCCGGAAATCGACCTTCACGAAACCGTCGAGGCCCCGGGCCTTCAAGCCCGCGAGGACCTGGTCGAGCCGTTCCCACGACGCCCCGTTCTCCAGGACGGCGTAGACGGCGTCGGTCAGGCCGGTTCCGACCTGGTCGAGGCGGGCGGCGATCTTCTCGCGCGGTTCCCGCTCCGATTTGTCGATGGCCTGGAAGACCTCGTACCAGTGCTCCTGCGGGACGTTCCGTTCTTGCAGGAAGTGGGTCCAGAACTGGCGGTCGCTGAGGCGGACGACGAAGTCTTCCGCCGTCAGGCCTAGGTTGCGGAGCTGGTCGACGAGGAGGGCGATGAGCTCGATATCGGCCCCGATCCCGGCCTCGCCGACGAGGTCGCAGTTGAGCTGGAAGTGTTCCCGCAGGCGGCCCTTCTGGGCGCGCTCGTAGCGGAAGACCTGGGGGACGGAGAACCACTTCAGCGGCTTCCGGAATTCCCGGTGCCGGGCGGCGACCATCCGGGCCAGGGTCGGCGTCATCTCGGCGCGGAGGGCGACGGGGCGGTCCCCCTTGTCGACGAAGTGGTAGAGCTGGCCGACGAGTTCCTCGCCCGATTTCTTTTGGTAGAGTTCGAGGGGTTCGAGCGGCGGCCCGTCGTATTCCGTAAAACCGTAGGTGCGGGCTGTCCGGCGCCACGAGGTGACGATCCGGTGGCGGAAGGCGTAATCTTCCGGATAGAAGTCCCGAAAACCGGGGAGAGATTGCACGGTGCGAAAGGGGGAAAAAGATAAAGGCAAGAGAGAGACGGAATCTCCCCCTTGCCTAAATGGTCTGTTCCGGGGAGGGAGATTACTTCTCCGCGAGCGTCTCGGTGAGCTTCGAGAGCATCGCCTTGAGTTCCTTGCCGGGCTTGAACTTGATAACGGCGCGGGGGGGGATGACGATGTCCTTTTCGGGCTTGTTCGGATTCCGACCGACCCGGGCCTTGCGCATCTTCACTTCGAAGACGCCGAAGTTACGCAGTTCGATGGTCTGGCCCTTCGCCATGCTCTCCGCGAAGGAGTCGAGGAGTTTCTGGACGACCTTCATCACGTCCTGCTGGACGAGGCCGGTCTCATCGCTGATGCGTACCACTAAGTCTCTCTTGGTCAGGTTGCTCATGTTCAAATGGTTATGAACCGCCTATACAGTCGCATCCGGGATGGGAATGCAAGTTTTAAATCGCACCACTCAGGCGTTTTATTGATTTACAACGGACCAGCGGGTTCTTTGCCTCCAGCGAGGAATTGACAAAAAAGCCCCCATCCCGGATCGTTGCTTTTTTAAATGGACACCACCACCCCTTCTTCTGCTCCCGCCCCGGCCTACAAACGCATTCTTCTGAAACTGAGCGGTGAAGTCCTTGCGGGAGAGAACGATGTGATCGAGCGCGGGGTGACGCTCCAAATCGCCCGCCAGATCGCGGCGATCCACTCCCTGGGCATCCAGGTGGCCATCGTGATCGGGGGCGGCAATATCTGGCGGGGCCTCACCTCTTCCCAGGCCGGGATGGACCGGACGACGGCCGATTACATGGGCATGCTGGCGACGATCATCAACGGCTTGGGCCTGCAGGACGCGCTGGGCCACGTCGGCATCCAGACCCGGGTGCAAACGGCCATCGAGATCAAGAACGTCGCCGAGCCCTTCATCCGGGGCCGGGCGATCCGCCATCTGGAAAAGGGGCGCGTGGTCATCTTCGTCGCCGGGACGGGCAATCCCTTCTTCTCCACCGACACGGCGGCAGCCCTCCGCGCCAGCGAGATCGGCGCCGAGGTGATCCTGAAGGCGACGAAAGTCGACGGGGTCTATGACTCCGACCCGAAGAAGAATCCCGACGCGAAGCGCTACGACAAGATCACCTACATCGAGGCGCTGCGGAACCGCCTGGCGGTGATGGACTCGACCGCCTTTTCCCTCTGCATGGACAACAAGGTGCCGATCATCGTTTTCGACATGTTCCGCGAGGAGAACCTCCACGACGTCGTCATGGGGAAGCGCGTCGGGACCCTGGTCAGCGACAAATAGCCCCACCCTCTCTCTCCTCCTTGTATCGAGTGGTAAGCTAAGGCATGGCCTCTTTTCTTCCGCCCCCGCCCCCCCCGGAGGTCCTTCGGGATGCGGCCCACCGCGCCCTGGCGGAGGACGTCGGTCCGGGGGACATCACCACGGCGGTCTTCATCCCCGAGGGGGCCCGGGCCAAGGCCCGCATTTTCTGCAAGGAGACGTGCGCCCTGGCGGGGCTGCCGGTGGCGGAGCAGGTTTTCATCGAGGTCGATCGCTCCCTCGTCCTGGCGGAGAACACGATCGACGGCGCGTGCCTGGAGAAGGGGGCGGCGGTCCTCCTGGTGGAGGGCTCCCTCCGTTCCATCCTGACGGCGGAGCGGGCGGCGTTGAATTACCTGCAGCACCTTTCCGGCATCGCGACGGTGACGCGCCGTTTCGCCGACGCCACGGTGGGGACGAAGGCCCGGATCCTCGACACCCGGAAGACGACGCCGGGGCTGCGCGTGCTGGAGAAGTACGCCGTGGCGTGCGGCGGCGGCCTCAATCATCGGATCGGCCTCTACGACCAGTTCCTGGTGAAGGACAATCACCTGGCTTGGTGGAGCGGGAACGAGGGAGGCAACCAGGAAGGGAAGGCGTTGCCGAAGGAGAAGCTGGCCGAGGCGGTGGCCCGCGCCCGGGCGCATGCCCTAGTCCTTCTTGAATTCGAAGCCGATACGCTCGATCAGGTGGCCCTGTTGGCCGACTTGGGGATCGACCGCATCCTCCTCGACAACATGGACGAGGAGACGATGACGAAGGCCGTCGCCCTGGTCGCCGGGCGGTGCGAGCTGGAGGCTTCCGGGAACATGACGCTGGCCCGGATTCCCGCCGTGGCGCGGACGGGGGTCGATTATATCTCCGTAGGGGCGCTGACGCACAGCGCCCCGGCAATCGACTTCTCGCTTGAGGTGCTAGGATAGGGAGATGCGGTCCTTTTCCGTCACCCGGCTCCTGGTCTGGAGCCTGATCGTTGTTTTCCTCGTCCAGCTTTTCTCGGTTTCAGGCGGAGTGCTGCCTTCCGCCTTCGATCTCCGCTTCGGCCTCTCCCCGTTGGGGATTCGGCTGGGGCACGGGTGGACGTTTCTGACCTACGGCTGGCTCCATTCGGAGCGGGGACTCCTGCCGTGGCACCTGATCTGGAATCTCCTCTGGCTCCGGTTCCTCTGCGGGCCGATCGAGGCGGTCTTGGGCTGGCGGCGGTTCCTGGCGCTCTACCTGGCGACCCTTCTCGGCGCGGGGGGGGGCGTGGTACTTTTTCTCCGGCTTGCAGGGGCAGGGACTCCTCCTCGGGGCCAGCGGGGCGGTCTTCGGCCTGCTGGCGGCGTACGTTCGGCTGCCGCAGGCGGGGGCGGGGGTGATTCTGCAGATGGCGCTCCATTCGTTCTTCCGGGTCGCGGTCGGGTTCGAGGTGTTGTGCGTCCTCTTCGGCTGGATGCCGGGGATCGCCCATTGGGCGCACCTGGGCGGGGCCTTTACCGGATGGCTGGGGATCCGGCTGCTGGGGCCGCGTGTGGGGAAGAGGACTTCCTCGCCGCCTCCCGATGCCGGGGTGAAGGCCGATCCCCGGGCTGCCGAGGAGTCGGCTTCCCAGTATTCGGATGCCGAAAAGGAGATCC
>CAISZB010000493.1 GCA_903889845.1 uncultured Verrucomicrobium sp.
GGCGCCGTCTGCTACTTCGGCTTCTCCGGGAACCTCGACTCCTGCATCGCCATCCGCACCGCCCTCCTGAAAAAAGGGAAGGCCTACCTCCAGGCCGGGGGCGGCCTCGTTGCGGACTCGACCCCGATGGGCGAATATAACGAGAGCGTGAACAAGGCCCGCGCCGGGATCAAGGCCCTCGCCCTCGCCACCGCCGTCAGCACCCACGGACGATAGCCCTCCTCCCCATGATCCTCATCGTCGATAACTACGATTCCTTCACCTACAACATCGTCCAGTACTTCGGCGAGATGGGGGCCGACCTCCTCGTGAAGCGGAACGACGAGATCACGCTCGACGAGGTCGCCGCCCTGAAGCCCAGCCACATCGTCATCTCCCCCGGCCCGAAGGCCCCGCGCGACGCGGGCCTCTCCTGCGGCATCGTGGAGCGCTTCGGCCCCCGCATCCCCGTCTTCGGCGTCTGCCTGGGCCACCAATGCATCGGCGAGGTCTACGGCGGGAAAGTCGTCCGCGCCGCCCGCCTCATGCACGGGAAGACCTCCCCCATCCGCCACGACGGGAAGGGCGTCTTCTCCGGCCTCGCGAACCCCTTCGAGGCCACCCGCTACCACTCCCTCATCGTCGACCGCGCCACCCTGCCCGACACCCTCGTCATCACCGCCACCGTCGAGGGGAACGACGAGGAAATCATGGGCCTCCGCCACCGGGACTACCCCGTGCACGGCGTCCAGTTCCATCCCGAGTCGATCCTCACCCAGACCGGCAAGACGATCCTCAAGAACTTCCTCGACCAGAAAGTTTAGCCTCGCCCCTTTCCGTCCCCAGCCCGAATGCGCGTCCGGGGGGCCGCGCGTTCACCCACCAACCCACACCACCGCCGCGTCCGCAGCCACCGAACCCCATGGAATTCCTCCTCCAGAACAGCGTCTTCCGCATGGCGTGCCAGCAATTCGACCGCACCGCCGACTTCCTCGAAATCCCCCAATCCACCCGGGAACGGGTCAAATGGCCGAAGCGGGCCGTCGCCGTCTCGATCCCCGTCCGGATGGACTCCGGCGAGGTCCGCGTCTTCGCCGGTTACCGCGTCCAGCACCACCTCACCCTCGGCCCCACCAAGGGCGGCCTCCGCTACGCGCCGAACCTCGACATGGGGGAGTCGGCCGCCCTCGCCATGTGGATGAGCTGGAAGTGCGCCCTCGTCGACCTCCCCTACGGCGGCGCGAAGGGCGGCGTCGCCTGCGACCCGCGCAAACTCAGCCTCCGGGAGAACGAGGCCATCACCCGCCGCTTCACCCAGGAACTGATCCCCTTCATCGGGCCGCAGATCGACGTCCCCGCCCCCGACATGGGGACCAACCCCCAGACCATGGCGTGGATCCTCGACACCTACTCCACCCACATCGGCCACTCCGTCCCCAGCGTCGTCACCGGGAAGCCCCTCGGCCTCGGCGGCTCCGCCGGGCGGAACGAGGCCACCGGGCGCGGCATCGCCTTCCTGGCCCACCACGCCGCCCACCTCATCAAACTGCCGGAGGAGGCCACCGTCATCGTCCAGGGCTTCGGCAACGTCGGCACCTACACCGCCATCGCCCTGGCCCAGTACGGCTCGAAGATCGTCGGCATCGGCGACATCTCCGGCGCCCTCTACAACCCCAACGGCATCGACGTCTTCGCCCTGCGCCGCTTCGTCGATTCCGGCCGCCCCCTCTCCGAGTATCCCGAGGGGGAACACATCACCAACGAGGAACTCCTCGTCCAGCCGTGCGACATCCTCATCCCGGCGGCGAAGGAACAGGTCATCACCGCCGCCAACGCCGGGCAGCTGAAGTGCCGCATCCTCGCCGAGGGCGCCAACGGGCCGACGACCCCGGAGGCCGACGCCATCCTGGAGCAGCGCCCGGAAATCCTCCTCATCCCCGACATCCTCTGCAACGCGGGCGGCGTCATCGTCAGCTACTTCGAGTGGGTCCAGGGCCTCCAGAGCTTCTTCTGGACGGAAGCCGAGGTCATGGACAAACTCTACCGCATCCTCACCCAGGCCTTCACGACCGTCTACCGCACCGCGGAAGAGAAGAAGATTTCCATGCGGATCGCCGCCCTTTCCATCGGCATCCGCAAAGTCTCCGACGCGAAGGCCGTGCGAGGCTTGTTCCCGTAATTCATGCACCGCTTCCGCCTCTCATTCCTGGCCTTGGTCTTGACCCTGGTCGCCTCATCCTCCCCCGCCGCCGTCCCCCCCGGCGGCGGGGGGACGAAAAATCCCCCATCCCCGTCCTCCGGCACGAAGGCCGCCGACGGGACCGACCACAAGACCGAGGGCATCGTCATCCGCCTCGACGACTTCGGCAGCGCCGACATCGCCTACCTCTCCATCCCCGACCAGCCCCCCATCGGCGGCGTCGTCATCGCCCACGACGGCTGGGGCCTCAACTGGGGCGTCTCCAACCTCGCCGACCGCCTCTCCGACGTCGGCTACATCGTCCTCGTCCCCGACTTCTTCAGCGGCCAGACCACCACCGACCCCGTCCGCGCCGCCGAGCTGCTCCGCGACGTCACCCCGGACACCGCCGCGAAGACCCTCGGCGCCGCCGTCCGCTTCCTGAAGGAAAGCCCCCGCTTCCGCGCCGGACGCGTCGCCGTCGTCGGCCTCGGCGCGGGCGGCGCCATGTCCCTCCCCGTCGCCGACGTCAAGGCCGCGACGAAGGCCGCGGGCGGCAAAGACATCCGCCTCGCCGCCCTCGCCCTCGTCGGCGGCACCTTCGCCTTCGACCCCGACATCGTCGCCCGCATCGACAAGAAGCCCGACCTCTTCGCCTACTACGGCGCCGCCGCCACCCCCGAGGCCCGCGCCGCCTTCGCCGCCCTCCTCAAGGACCAGAAACGGACCGCCGAGACCGCCGAGTTCCCCCAAGGGTCGGAGCCGACCGCCGCCCA
>CAISZB010000494.1 GCA_903889845.1 uncultured Verrucomicrobium sp.
CCGATCATCGCCGGCAAGGAGCAGCCCTTCACCTTCGGCGAGCTGCAGGCCGAGATGGACATGATCAACCGGGCCTACATCGAGATCATGAGCCAAGGCGACGCCCGCGGCCGGGTCTTCACCTTCCCGATCCCGACGTACAATATCACGAAGGACTTCGACTGGGACCATCCCAACTGCGAGCTCCTCTTCGAGATGACGGCGAAGTACGGCCTCCCCTACTTCCAGAACTTCATCAACTCCGACCTGAAGCCGACCGACATCCGTTCCATGTGCTGCCGCCTCCAGCTCGACCTGCGCGAGCTGCTGAAGCGGGGCAACGGCCTCTTCGGCTCGGCGGAGCAGACCGGTTCCGTCGGCGTCGTGACGGTGAACTGCGCGCGCCTGGGCTACCGCTATGCGGGGAGCGAGGCGGGGCTGCTGGAACGGCTCGACGTCCTCCTCGACCTCGCGAAGACGAGCCTCGAAATGAAGCGGAAGTTCGTCCAGACGCTGATCGACCGGGGCCTCTTCCCGTTCACGCGCCGCTATTTGGCGACGCTGCGGAACCACTTCTCGACGATCGGGGTGAACGGCCTCAACGAGTGCGTCCGCAACTTCTTCTACGACCAGGAGGACATCAGCTCGCCGAAGGGGCGGGAGATGGGGCTCCGCATCCTGCGCCACATCCGCAACCGGATGACCGAGTTCCAGCAGGAGACCGGCCACCTCTACAACCTGGAGGCCTCCCCGGCCGAGGGGGCGACGTACCGCTTCGCCCGCGAGGACCGGAAGCGCTTCCCCGACATCCTCCAGGCCGGGACGGCGGAGGCCCCCTACTACACGAATTCCTCCCAGCTCCCGGTCGGCTTCAGCGCCGATCCCTTCGAGGTCTTGGAGCACCAGGAAGAGTTCCAGCAGCAGTACACCGGCGGGACCGTCGTCCACCTCTACATGGGCGAGCGGATTTCGAGCATCCGGAACTGCAAGATGCTGGTGAAAAACGTCCTGACCCGTTTCCGTATCCCCTACGTGACGATCACGCCGACGTTCTCCATCTGCGCCACCCACGGCTACCTCAACGGGGAGCAGCGCTATTGCCCGACGTGCGATGAGGCCGCGCGGGTCCGCCTCCATCTGGCCCCCGAGGCCGAGGTGCCGGAGCCGGAACGGATGCGGTGCGAGGTGTGGACGCGCGTGATGGGCTACCATCGCCCCGTCGATCAATTCAATGCGGGAAAGAAAAGCGAGCACGCCGAACGGACGCCCTTCGCCGAACCCGCCCTGCCGAAACTCGAACGCATGGAGGCACTCCAGGCCGCCTAGCGCAGGCTGCGGCGGGGTGACATAGAGGAATGCTGCCGCCGCTCCCTGTCGCGGGGTTCACCCCGTTCACGACGATCGATTATCCGGGCCGCCTCTCGGCGGTGGTCTTCTGCCAGGGCTGCCCCTGGCGCTGCCCCTACTGCCACAACGCGGCCTTCCGCTCCTTCTCCGCCGTGGGGGAGATCCCGTGGACGGAGGTGGTGCGGAAGCTCTGGGGGCGGCGGGGCTGGATCGAGGCGGTGGTCTTCAGCGGCGGCGAGCCGACGGCCCATCCGGGCCTCGGGGCCGCGATGGAGGAGGTGCGGGAGATGGGCTTCGGTATCGGCCTCCACACGGCGGGCGCCTATCCCGAGGCGTTCCGGAAAGTGGTCGACAAAGCCGACTGGGTCGGCCTGGATGTGAAGGCCCCCTTCGGACCGCTCTACGACCGGATCGCGGGGGCCTCGGGAGCCGCACAGAGGGTGTTCGAATCGCTTCAGATTCTCCTCGCCTCGGGGAAACCCTATCAGCTGCGGACCACGGTCGATCCCCGGTTCATGACGTCGGAGGATGTTCGCGAGATCAATGCCGAGGTCGGGGAATGCGGCGCCGCGCCGGTGACGGTGCAGACCGCGCAGCCGCTGGGGCTGTTGGCGGAGTGAAGGGGGGCTTAACCGTCTTTCTCAGGCGGGCACCCGCATCCGCTCCTGCGCCAGCTTGACCAGCGTATCGATCGGGAAGGGTTTCCGCAGCACCGGCACGGCGGAACGGGCGATCTCTTCGCTCATCTCGTTGGTGCCGTCGTGGCCGGTCATGAAGAAGAAATGGGAGGTTTGGGGGCCCCGGTTCGCGGCGATCCAGCGGAAGAGCTCCAGGCCGTTGCGGGAGGGCATCCGGACGTCGGAGACGATGAGGTCGAAGCCTTCCGGCACCTCGGTCAGGGCGGCGATGGCCTCGTCCCCGTTCATGGCGCGGCGGACGGACGCCTTGAACTTCCGGCGCAGGATCTCGCTCACCAGGTTGCCGACGTTCGGCTCGTCATCGACGACGAGGACGTTCGGATCCCGGGCCGGGGCGGTGGCGGCTTCCGGGGGCGCTCCCGCGGCGGAAGTCGCGGGGGCCGGGGCCGCGGGTTTGGCCCCCACGTTGCCGTTCCCGTGGCCGATGGCGCGGAGGGTGATGGGGAAGCGGGCGGTGAAGGTGGAGCCCTTGCCGAGGGTGCTTTCGACGGTGATCTCCCCGCTGAACTGCCGGGCGAGGCTGCGGCAGACGCTCAGGCCGAGGCCGCGCGCGGTTTCCGCCGCCTTCGTGGTGAAGAAGGGGTCGAAGATGCGGGGGAGGACGTCGGGCGCGATGCCGGTGCCGGTGTCCTGGACATCGACGAAGACCTTGTCCCCCTCGGTGCGGACGGCGAGGAGGAGTTCCTTCTGGAAGGAGGTCCGCATCGCGTCGAGGGCGTTGACGAAGAGGTTGACGAAGATCTGCTTGATCTGCGCGGGATCGGCGAGGATGGCGACGGGTTCGGCGGGCAGTTTCTCGATGACAGAGATCTTCGCGTCGCCGAGCTGGAAGGAGAGGAGGGCGAGGGTCTCCCGCAGGATGCCGCAGAGGTCGACGGGGGCGGGCTTCCCGCCCGGCTTCACGAGCTGGAGCAGTTGGTGGACGACGGCGGCGAACTCCTCGCTGCTCTTCTTGATGATCTCCGTGTAGCGGCTGATTTTCTCCGGATCGGCCCCGGCGCCGAGGGTGGCCTCGCCGGAGAGGAGCTCGCTGTAGCCCAGGAGGGGGAGGGCCTTGTTGTTGAGCTCGTGGGCGATGCCGCCCAGGAGGGAGTCGAGGAGGACGTCTTTTTCCTGCTGGAGGATTTTTTTCTGGAGCTGCCGCTCCTCCGTCACGTCCTGGACGCAGAGGCAGACCTGGGAGGAGTCGGCGATCCAGCTCAGGGCGTACTGGAAGCGGGCCTCGACGGTGGGCCGGTCGGGGAGCTCCATCGGCAGCTCCAGCATCAGCGCGGGGGCGCCGGCCTCGCGCGATTCCAGGCGCTGGAGGGTGGAGAGGAACTCCGCCCGGGCGGAGAGGGGCATGAAGTCGCCGACGTCGACGACTTTTTCCTGCGGCGGGTAGGCGAGCTTCAGCAGGCCGGCGAAGTGGCGGTTGTAGGTCTTCGTCTCGCCGGAGGTGTTGAGGAGGGCGAAGCCGATGGCGCTGTTCTCGAAGAGGGTGTGGTAGCGGGCCTGGGAGCGGCGCAGGTCGAGGGAGATGCGGAACTGCTGCTGGGCGGCCTGGCGGAGGCTTTCCTGGAGTTCCTGGTCCCGCTTCTGCGCGCGGCGCATCTCGACGGAGTGGCGGAACTGCTGCTGGAGGGCCTGCCGGAGCATGTCCTCCTTCTTTGCCAGGTTCTGCACCTGGGAGAGGATCTGCCGGGAGAGGACGGCGACGAGGCTGCGCAGGGTGACGAGGCCGGCGTAGTCGCCGCCCTCGGTGACGACGATGAGGTCGTAATACATCGCTTCCCCGGTCCGGTTCAGGGTGAGGTCGAGGACCTCCGTCATCGGCGTCTCCTCGCCGGCCTGGACGGTGCCGGAGAGGAGGTGGACGCCGACGGGTTCGGAGGAAAGGTCGGCGGAGCCCTTTTCCAGAAGGCGCTCCACGGTGGTGAGGGAGAGGAGGCCGAGGGGCTTCCCGTCGTCGCCGGAGACGGCAAGGTATTCCCGGCCCGCCCGCGCGAAGTAGGGCGGGGCGTCGCGCAGCGGGGTGGCGGCGGGGAGCGGCTCGGCCGGTTCGGCCAGGGCGCCGAGGTGGGTCCCCGTGGGTACGGAGGAGGCGGGCGCGGGAGCCAAGGGCTGCCACTCCATTTCCTCGACCGGGGCTTGGGCGGGGCTGCCGCTCTCCCCGTCGGGATGATGCATCCGAAGTGTGTTCACACGTTGGCCCGCTCGGTTTTCAAACCTGTTTCCGCTTCCGTTTCTATTGCTTCTGTTGCTTTGGCAATCCGTTTCCGCGCCCTGTTCTCCTATTCTTGAGCATTTTTGGGGCCACTGGCCCCGCCAAGTGCCTCGAAGTGGCGCCGGGTCCGCTCCGCAAAATGACGCAGCGGCAGATCGGCGGCGGCCCCGACAGCCAAGGCCACAAGACAGCCCACGAGAACCGCCAGGACGCGGTCGAAGGGACCCGCCCAGGCCGACCCTCCCCCGGTGAAGATGACGATCACAACCGAAACGTAGGCCGGACGCAAGCCTTCATCGAGCCGGATCGCTTGACAGAGAAAGCCCGTGACGATGACGGCGGCGCCCAGCGCCCAGGGGGTCGGGCCGAGGAGGAGGACGGCGATGGTGCCGAGGGTCGCCCCGATCAGGTTCGCCCAGAACCGGGCCGCCGAGGCCGCGATCGAGGGGCGGAACGTCGGCTGGGTGACGAGGACGGCGGAGACGGGAGCCGCCCAGGCCGCGCCGGGGAGCTTCAACCCCAGGTAGATCGCGTAAGCCAGGACGGCGGCGACCGCCGCCTTCAGGGAGAAGAGAAGGGCGGCGGGAGCGTCGAAGCGGAGGGGGGCGGCGGAGGGGTCCTGGGTGGCCATGGCGGGTGGGAGAAAGGTTGTGGAACAGGCTAGGCACCAAGTGTTTCACAGGTCGACCTCTTTGCTAAAGCAACGATTTTGACCTAGGCCCGTTAAGTCGAAATACCTATTGTAGTAATCGCAACATCGGATACGGTACAGGCTAAATTTTTTGTAACCTTTTTGACTAAGGCCTATCCACGACGGGGCCTGTTTGCTAAAAGGTTGCCCGCCCTCCTCGATCCAAACCAACCCGCCTCCGCCGGTCCGCCTGCCATGTCCGCCGTCCTCCCTTCCCTTCTTTACGCCGAAAGAGGTCTGGTTAGTTTGCCCGGGGTCTGCCCCGATGCCGC
Source organism: uncultured Verrucomicrobium sp. (assembly GCA_903889845.1). Classification (GTDB taxonomy): domain Bacteria; phylum Verrucomicrobiota; class Verrucomicrobiia; order Methylacidiphilales; family GAS474; genus GAS474. Next base: position 5,194 of record CAISZB010000494.1, read on the forward strand.
CTGTTTTCGGACCCGGCACGGCCAGGTCCGCCTCGTGAACGAGGCCCGGCAGGTCCCCTCGGAACTGTGGGAAAAAAGCTTCGCCCACCTCTGCCTCGACCACCGCTACTACCGGCTGCTGGAGGAGACGCTGCCGCAGAACTTCACCTACCGCTACCTCCTGATCGAGGATGCGGGCGGGCGGCCCCGCAGCGTCCAGCCGATCTTCGTTGTCCATCAGGACCTGGCCGCCGGGATGCCTCCGGCGATCCGGCGCGTCTTCGACGGCCTGCGCGGCCTCTTCCCCCACTTCATGAAGCTGAACACCCTGATGATCGGGTGCAGCGCGGGGGAGGGGGAACTGGGTGCCGAGTCCGAGGCGGAGCGCCGCTGGATCGCCGAGGCCCTCCACGAGGCCCTTCCCTCCGTCGCCGCGAAGCTGCGGACCGACATCATCGTCCTGAAGGATTTCCCCTCCCGCCACCGCTCGGCCCTCTCCGTCTTCACCTCGGCGGGCTACCGCCGGGTCGCGAGCCTGCCCGCCGTCCACCTCCCCCTCGACTTCGCGAACTTCGAGGAATACCTGGCGACGCGCCTCAGCAAGAAGACCCGGAAGAACCTCCGCCAGAAGTTCCGGAAGACGGAGGGCCTGGGGCTGGAGATGGAAGTGGTGTCTGACATCGGCGACCGTGTCGGGGAAATCTATCCCCTCTACGAGGCCGTCCACGGGCGGTCCCGGTTCCAGTTCGAGAAATTGACCGCCACCTATTTCCGCGAGATCGGGAAGCAGATGGGGGATCGCACCCGGTTCTTCCTCTGGAAGCTGAAGGGGAAGGTCGTCGCCTTCAGCCTCTGCTTTGTTCGCGACGGGGAGATTTACGATTGCTGCATGGGCCTCGACTACTCCGTCGCCCTCGACCTCCATCTCTACTTCGTGACGTGGCGGGACGTCGTCACCTGGGCCCTGGGCCAGGGGATCACCCGCTACTACAGTGGCCCCCTCAACTACGAGCCGAAGTACCACTTCCGCTGCGAGCTCTCCCCGCTCGACCTCTACGTGACCCACACGAACAAGTGGATCCAGCCCTTCTTCAGCCGCATCCTCTCCTATCTGGAGCCGGTCCGGCACCAGCCCATCGTGCGCACGTTCCCGAACGCGCACGAACTGTGAACCCCGGCGCCGCGAGCCCGGCCGCCGACGCCGTGCTCGCCGGGGACAGGACGCCCGCCGCCGTCCCGCTCCACCTCAATCCCTACGTCCACCTCCTCCTCGGGGCGCTCCTCGTCACTGCCTCGGAGCTTTTCCTCCGCCGGGGGGCCTCCTCCGTTCCCGGCCTCGGCTGGACCGGCCTTTCCGGCCTCGGCTCCCTCTGGGTCTGGGTCGCCGTCGCCTGCTACATCGTCAGCTTCGCCTGCTGGCTCCACGTCCTGCGGCAGCTCCCCCTCGTCGTGGCGTTCAACCTCATGAACGTCGTCCACGTGCTGGTTCCCCTGGGCTCGGCCCTCTTCCTGCACGAGCACATTTCCCTCCTGCGTTGGTCGGGCATCGTCCTCGTCCTGATCGGCGTCTGGACGATCGCGCAGCCCCTCGTCACCCTGGAGGAACGGCTGTGAACGGTGGTTCCATGCTGCGCCTGGCCGGGGCCCTCGTGGGGCTCGTCTTCGGGCAACTGGGACTGAAGCTGGCCATGGAGGCGAAGCCGGAACGGACGCGGCGGCGGCGGGTCCTCTGCTTCGCCGCCGGGATCGGGGCGATGACGGTCTGGTTCTTCCTGTGGATGGGACTCCTGGGCGACCACGAATTGAGCTACCTCTACCCCTTCGAGGCCGTCGGCTCCGTCGTCCTCAGCCTCGCGGCAATCATGATCCTGAAGGAGCGACTGACGCTCCGTCTTTCCCTCGGCATCGCCCTGATCACGGCCGGGGTCTTCCTCGTCTCACTCAGTTGAGCGGAGGAGGGGGAGCAGGCGCGCCGCGGCGCGGGCGTTGAGTTGTGCCCCCGATCTCCTTTCTTCCTCCGAACGCGGCGGCAACGCCGGATGGTCGATGCGCGCCAGAAGCCGCTGGACCGGCCTGGCATAGGTCCCGGGTCCCGAGGCCGCGCCGCAGAGGTCGCCGCCCGCGAGGCGCCCCGCCTCCCGCACTTGCTCCAGCGCCCAGGCGAGGTCGTCGAGGGTGAAGAGACCGTTTTCCCAATCGGTCAGCGTCTCCTCCGCGCGGAGGCCATCGAGGTCGATGGTGACGTAGAAGCGTTTCCCCTTCCGGGCGGCGAGGAATGAGGCGAAGCGTTCCCGCCACGTGGCCCGCTCCAGCCACGGCCAGGCCCCGGAGGGCAGCGCGGCGAAGCGTTCCCGCCAGGGGAAGAGGTGGAGGCGGCCCGCCCGGACGGCGCGACGGTTGCCGAGGAGCCGTGCCGGCCACGCGAGTTCCATGTTCCCGCAACCCCACACGGCGGCCTCGGCGACGCCGGGAAGGTCCAAGGCGCGGTTGATCCAGCCCCCGCACGCCCACTGCGGCGGCGTCCACGCCCAATCGGGATGATTGTCGAAGGAGAGGAGGGTCAGCGGCGCGGCCTCTTTCCCAGCCTCGAAGCCCCGCCGGACCCACAGCCCGGCGAGGTGATGAAAATCGCCCGAGCCGTAGAGAAGCGGCGCGCCGCGATGGGGCCGGAGCCGCGGCGCGATTTCATCCCAAAAGTCCTCGATGAGGCGGGCCGGAGCGCAGAAGCGGAGGCGAGGGCCCCAGTCTCGAAGGTCCAGGGTCGGAACGCCGGGAAAGGCCTCGCCCCACGCCCCATCGAGATCGAGGCGGAGGGCATCGGGAGCGGTGGACACAGGCCGGAAGCGTAAGCCCTGTTCCGGAGTTCCGCGATACCGGAATTGAGGGGTCGCCCCTATTCCGCCCACCCGCTCGTGAAGGTCACCGCCGAGGCGTCGCTTGGGGTGTGCCATTGCTCGTAGTGGGTCCGCTTCAGCGCCAGGTCTTTTCCGAAGAGTTTCATCATCAGCGTCAGCGCGCCGACGCCGTCGAAGTAGCGGGCGTTCTGGTCCTCCCCGAGGTGGGCGAAGAAGGCGGGGAGGTCGCCCCGCTCCACGGCCTGCCACAGCGTCTCCTCCCACGCTGCGCAGGCCCGCAGGCGCTGCCGCCCGACGCGGTAGGGGTGGTCGAACCGGGGGCCGACGTGGCAGCCGTCGATGCTCACGATCACCTGCACGCCCCGTCCGGGGCCGAGTCTTCCGATCACCGCCCGCAGCGCCTCGGCGAGGCGGTCGACCGCCGCTCCCGGCGCAGGCGGCTTCCCGGCGGCGACCTCCGGGAACATCCCGCCGCAGAGGATCGGGACGAAGGTGAAGGGCCGCTCGATCCCGCGCAGGAGGCGCAGCGCCTGGAGGAGGACG
>CAISZB010000495.1 GCA_903889845.1 uncultured Verrucomicrobium sp.
CACCACCTTCGCGAGCGGCACCGCCCCCGACGCCGTGGAGGCGGAGACCGTCGGCACCGCGTAGACCAGGGACGAGGCGGCGGCGGCCTCCCGCCCCGGCACCTGGCGGGATTCCTCCGTGCTCCGGTCGGCCAGGAGGGGGATCAACCCCGCCCCGGCGACGGCGGTCGGCGCGTCGTTGTCGTGGAGGAGTTCCGGCAGTGTCGCGACGGAGAGGTATTGGCCGAGGGAAACCGCGTCCCCCATCCGGACGGCGAGGGGGGAGGCGGACAGGATCGGCTTCGCCGGATCGACCGTGGGGAAATAGATCTTGTCGGCATAGAGGCCGCTGCGCCCCGGATAGGCCCCGGTGAGGAGGGCGACGCCGTTGACCGCCGGCGTCGTCGGATAGACCGCATGGTGGTTGGAAAAGACCGTCCCCTCCTGCGCGAGGCGGAAGAGGGTGGGCGTCAGCGCCTCGCTCACCATGTCGGGCCGCAGCCCCGACCAGACGACGAGGACGACGTGCTGGGCCTGTTGGGTCTGCTGGGCGGGGGAAGGGACGGGGCCGAGGGCGGAGAGCAGAAGGACCAGGAATGCGCCGAAACGGAAGGACCTCGGGATCATCTCCCCCCGTGTTACAGGGGAAAAGCCCCGGCGTCGATCTTCGGCTTTTCTTCCGCTTGGAGAAATCTAGGCCGGGATCTTCTCGTAACTCACCACGGGATCGCCGTGCCGCTCGCGCAGCCTCTCGATCGTGATCGAGACGAGTTTCCCGCGATCGTCGATGTCGCAGAAGGAATCCTCGTCCAGATCCCGGGTCTCCACCGGGGGGGCGGTGGTGAGGAGGATGTGGAGCGTATCGGTCTCTTCGTAATATTGGATTTTCATACGCCTCCAACCGGGGAGGGGGCTCGCCTCCCTTGCACGTACTATAGCCCAGAAACGCCGTTGCTCCAACCGGGGCAAGATGCGCTCAAAAAAGGGAGGGGCCACCCTCTTCCGGGGCAGGGGCGGCGGAGGGCTTCGCGGGGGCCTTGCCCGAGGTCAGCACCTCGATCTTCTGCTCGGCTTCGGCCAGCTTCTCGTCGCACAGCTTCACGAGGCGGATGCCCTCCTCGTACCGCTCGATGAGGCGGTCGAGGGGGAGCTCGCCGTTCTCCATCTCGGCGACGATCTCCTCCAGGGAGGCGAGCGCGGCCTCGAACTTCGGGGATTCGGGCGTAGTCGCGGCGGTCTTGGAGGCGGCTTTCATGGTCGGGAAAGGTAAACCCGGATCAACCGGTGTGCCAATCCGATTCGTCCCCGGCGGGGCCCGCCAAGTCGCCCCGGCGCCGCTCGATGACCCACATGATGAGGAGGGTGACCTCGAAGAGGAGGTACATCGGCCCGGCCATCATGAGGAGGGAGAAGGGATCGGTCGATGGGACGACGCAGCAGGCGACGAGGAAGAGGATGAAGGCGGTGTGCCGCCGGTACTTCGCCAGCGTCGCGCGGCGGACGATGCGCAGGATGTTCAGGACGAGGAGAATGAGCGGCAGCTCGAAGGCGAGGCCGAAGGCGAGGAGCATCTGGACGACGAAATCGATGTAGCTCTGCACCGTCCACTCCGTGCGGAAGCCGAGCCAGTCGTCGAATCCGTAGAAGAACCTCAGCGTCTGCGGCAGGATCAGCACATAGCAGAAGAGGGCCCCGCCGACGAAGAGGATGGCCCCGGCGACGAAGGCCGGAATCAGCGCCCGCGCCTCGCGCGGCGTGAGGGCGGGGAGGAGGAACCCGGCGACGAAGTAGAGGACGAAGGGGAGGGCGATCAGGACGCCGCCGGAGAGGGCGAGGTTCACCTGGATCGAGAGCGCGTCGGCGACGCCCAGGACGCGCAGCAGCGCCCCGGGGTCCTGCCCGGCGTGGCGCAGGGGGATGTAAAGGAGGTTAAGGAACGGCTTCGTCAGCGCCAGGCTGACCAGCATCCCGATCGCCAGGGAGGCGAAACACCGGATCAGCATCCAGCGCAGATCCTCGACGTGGTCGAGGAAGCCTTTCGCGGTCGGGTCGTTCACCTGCATGGGGCTGGTTTACACGATCCGGAGGC
>CAISZB010000496.1 GCA_903889845.1 uncultured Verrucomicrobium sp.
ACTGTCTCCGGCCTACTGGAAGCGATCACGGGGGCGGGCAGCGCGACGAGGGCGGCGAGGCGGGCGGCCAGCCATTCCTTCGCCTTCGGCAGATCGCGGGCGATGCCCTCTTTTTCGAGGCCCCGAACCCATTCGTCGGCCAAGGTGAAGCCGAGGTCGGCCTCGATGAAGGTCTCCTCCCAGTCGATCTTCTCCCCCTGGAACTTCGAGAAAAAGTCTCCCAGCGCCGCGGCGGGGGAAAGCTTGTCGGCAAGCCGCCTCCAGAACCCGGCCATCAGGAGCCCCCCGCCGCGTGCCGGGCGGGGCGGAGCAGGTCCTTCCGCACCCGGTCGAGGATCCCGTTCACGAACCGCCCCGATTCCTCGGAACTGAAGCGCTTGGCGATCTCGATCGCCTCGTTGATCGAGACGACGGGGGGGATGTCGTCCCGGAAAAGCATCTCGTAGCAGGCGATGCGGAGAATCGCCAGATCGACGGAGGCGATCCGCTCGAAGTCCCAGTTTTCGGCGTAAATCTTGATCTTCTCATCGACGGGGACGAGGTGGGCGAAGAGGCCCCGGATCAGTCCTTCGGCGAATTCGCGGGTCGGCCCCTCGATCTCGCGGAGGGCCCAGAAGAGTTCGAGGGCTTTGTCTGGATTTTCAAGCCCCTTCCCCTGGGGCGTTCCCGCTCCGGCATGGTGCTGGTAAAGAAACTGCACCGCGCATTCGCGGCCAAGACGGCGGAGAGACATAGGGGATCAGAGTAGGAGCTTTGCCCCCGCTCGGCAATCGCCGCCGCAAAAAAGTTACTGTGCCGCCTGGATATTCCCGGCCCGCCGCTCCAAATGGAGGCCCGCCGACCGGAGGGACTCCGACAGCTCCAGGGCGGCCCGGGAGGCCTCGATGCCCCGGTTCAGGCGGCCCGTCGTCCGGGCGCGGACGTCCTTTTCGTTGCTCACGGAGAGGATCTCGTGGAAGACCGGAACGTTGTAATCGAGAGTGATCTGCATTAGCGCGTCGGTGCAGGCCCGGAGGATCTCCCCGGCATGCTGGGTCTTCCCCGTCCAGACGACGCCGAAGGCGAGGATGCCGTCGTAGCAACCCGTCTTGGCGAGACGGAGGACGGCGATCGGGATCTCGAAGGCGCCCGGCACCCGGACGACGTCGAATCCGTGCTCCCGCAGTTCCCGCTGGGCCGAGAGCAGCATCGCGTCGCAATATTCCCGATGGTACGTGCTCACCACCGCGGCATACCGGTAGACAGGGGAAGAAGAGGAAGAGGAGGAAGAAAACTCGGCCATGGTCAGCTTTTGCCCGTAGTCTTTTTCCCTACAAAGGCAACTTAAGCGTAACGTTCCGGCCCTCGCTTTGCATGGGGAATAATACTCAGGCCGGAGAGGGTTAAAGAATATGCCCCATCTTCACCCGTTTCGTGTCGAGGTAACGCTTGTTGTGGGGATTGGGGGCGACGCGGATCGGCACCTGTTCGACGACCTCCAGTCCGTACCCGGCCAGGCCGACGATCTTCTTCGGGTTGTTCGTCATCAGGCGGAGCTTCCGGACGCCGAGGTCGAAGAGGATCTGCGCCCCGAGGCCGTATTCGCGCAGGTCGCCCGGATAGCCCAGTTTGAGGTTCGCCTGCACCGTGTCGAGGCCCTGTTCCTGCAGCTTGTAGGCGTGAATCTTCGCCGCGAGGCCGATGCCCCGGCCCTCCTGCCGCATGTAGAGCAGAACACCGCGCCCTTCCTGCGCGATCCGCCGCAGCGCCTCGTGAAGCTGGGGACCGCAGTCGCAACGACAGGAGCCGAGGACGTCCCCCGTCAGACACTCACTGTGGACGCGGACGAGGACGGGGTCCTTCCCCTCCTTGAAATCCTCCCGATCGATCTCCCCTCGGACGATCGCCAGGTGGTGCAGGCCATCGACGACCGACTGGTAGAGGTAGAGGTCGAAGTCGCCGTATTCGGTCGGCAACTTCACCTTCTCCTGGAACTCGACCAGCTTCTCGCTCCGACGGCGGTACTCGATGAGGGAGCGGATCGTGCAGAGCTTGAGGCTGTGCTTCTTCTTGAACTTCAGGAGCTGTGGCAGGCGGGCCATCGTCCCGTCATCGTTCATGATCTCGCAGATCACGGCGGAGGGGTCGAGGCCGGCCAGCCGCATCAGATCGACGGAGGCCTCCGTATGCCCCGCGCGCTGGAGGACGCCGCCCGGCTTCGCCTGGAGGGGGAAAACGTGGCCCGGCTGGACGAGCGCGGAAGGCTCTGCCTTCGGGTCGGCTAGAATCTGGATCGCCTTCGCGCGGTCGGCGGCGCTGATGCCGGTCGTCACCCCGTCGGCGGCATCGACGGAGACAGTGAAATCGGTCCGCAGGCTCTCCCGGTTGTCGTTGACCATCCGGGTCAGGCCCAGGTGGGCCGCCCGCTCCTGAGTCACCGGGACACAGACCAGACCCCGGGCGTAGCGAACCATGAAATTGACCGCCGCCGTCGTCGTCTTCGAGGCGGCGATGACCAGGTCTCCCTCGTTCTCCCGGGAGGCGTCATCGGTGACGATCACCATTTTGCCCTTTTTCAGGTCGGCCAGGATCGCCGGGATCGAATCGCAGCAGTCCGCCTCGTTTTCCGCCGGGGTTTGGGCTTGCGCCTGGGCCTTCCCGTTCCGTCCCCCCGCCGCCTTGGCCTTCGCCTTCGCGCGGAGGGTGGCGTTCTTTTTTTGAGCTGAGGCTGGGATCGGGGCTGGGGTGGCAGGCATGGAGGAGGGGTTTTAAGGAAGACTAGAATAGCTGAATCGCCCGCTTCAGCGCATCGGGTATTTTGTCCGGGGCATCGCCCGAACCCCGGGCGAAGCCCGGCTTCCCGCCGCCCTTGCCGTTCACGATCGGCGCGATTTCCTGCAGGATCGCCGAGGCGTTGAGGACCACCTTGAATTCCTCGCCGACGGAGACGGCCAGCGTCGCCCGACCCTGGGCCCGCGCCGCCAGAACGGCGACGCCGTGCCAATCCTTCTTCAGGGCGTCGGCCAAGTGGACGAGGAAATCGGGATGCCGCTCGCCGCAATCCTCGATGAGCGTCGGGACCCCGTTCCGCTCCGTCACCTTCTGGAGCAGGAGGGGGGCCAGCTCCGCCGCCTCCGACTGGAGCCGGGCGGTGAAATTCGCCGCCTCCTCCTTTTCCCACTGGCGGACCTCCCGTTCGAGGATCGCCAGCCGCTCCTGCCGGGCCAGCAACTGGTGCCAATTGGCGCGGGGGGCCTCCGCCTCGACGTATTCGGGAAGGGGCTCGATGTCGGCCTTCTTCGCGTGGAGGGCCTGCCAGCGCTCGTCCTGCTTCGGCAGCTCGTGGCGGACGTGGTCGGTCAGCGCCCAGCCCGCGACGGCCTCGATCCGGCGGATCCCGGCGGCGATGCCGCTCTCCAGGATGACCTTCACGAAACCGATCTGGGAGGTCGACTGAACGTGGGTCCCGCCGCACAGCTCCTTCGAGTAATCGCCGATGGAGACCACGCGGACCGATTCCCCGTACTTGTCGCCGAAGAGCTGGAGGATCGTCGGGTCCCCCTTCACCTCGGCATAGGGCCGCTCCTCGGTGAAGATCGTGTCGTCGGCCTCGACCTTCTCGACGATCTTCCGCTGGACTTCCATGAGCTGCTCGTCCGAAACCGGCTGCGGGTGGGAGAAATCGAAACGGAAACGGTCGGGCGTGACCAGGGACCCCTTCTGCGCGACCCCGTCGCCGAGGACTTCCCGCAACGCCCAATGGAGGAGGTGTGTCGCGGAGTGGTGGGCGCTGATCCGATAACGGCGGACGGGATCGACCCGGAGGCCGATGTCGCTCCCTTCCTTCAGTTCCCCGTCGGGCTGGAGGAGCTTGTGAAAGAAGATCCCGCTGCCGCCCTTCGTCGTCGTCTCGACCGGGAGGGGGCGGTCGCCGAGGAAGAGCTCGCCCGAGTCGCCGACCTGGCCGCCCATCTCCGCATAGAACGGCGTCTGGTCGACCACGACGACGGAGCCATCGACGTGGAGGACCTTCGCCACGGTCTCCAGCGTCTCGTAGCCGAGGAAGTCGGTCGGAGGGAGGGTCAGCTCGGAGATTTCGACGGAGATGATCTCCTTCTTCTGCGCCGCCTGGGACCGGGTGCGCTGCTCCTCCATGAGGGCGTGGAAGCCCTCCTCGCCATCCTCATCCAGGCCCAGCCCCCGCTCCCGCGCCATGAGCTGCGTGAGGTCGAGGGGGAAGCCGTAGGTGTCGTAGAGCTTGAAGGCGTCGGCCCCGGAGACCGCCTTCCCCGGCGAGGCGGCCGCCGTCGCGGCGACTTCCTCGAAAAGGGCCAGGCCGCGGTCGATCGTCTTCGAGAAGCTCTCCTCCTCCTCCCGGATCGTCTTCGCGATGGCGTCGCGGTCGCGATCGACCTGGGAGAAGACCGCTCCCATCGTGTCGGCGACGACGGGGACCAACTCGTGGAGGAACGGCTTGTGGAAACCGAGTATCCGTCCGTAGCGGACCGCCCGGCGCAGGATGCGGCGCAGGACATAGCCCCGCCCCTCGTTGCTGGGGCGGATGCCGTCGCCGATGGCGAAGGTCAGCGTGCGGAGGTGGTCGGCGATGACGCGGAAGGCGACGTCGATCCGCTCCTCCTCCGTCTCCCCGGTCGAGCCCGCCTTCGGCAGCGTCGAGCCGTAGCGCTTCCCTGTGAGCTTCTCGATCGCCGAGAAGTAGGGACGAAAGACGTCGGTCTCATAATTGGAGATCTTCGAAGGATTGAAGACCGTGAAATTCTGCGTGCACTGGATCACCGAGGCGACCCGCTCGAAGCCCATCCCCGTGTCGACGTGCTTCGCCGGAAGCGGGGCGAAGGTCCCGTCCTGGTTCGCATTGTATTGGATGAAGACGAGGTTCCAGATTTCGATGCACCGGGCATCGCCCTTGTTGACGAGGGAACCGGCGGTGTTCCCCGCCGGGGTGAGATCGACGTGGACTTCTGAGCAGGGACCGCAGGGGCCGGTCTCCCCCATCATCCAGAAATTGTCCTTCTTGTTCCCGTAGACGATATGGACCAGCGGATCGAGGCCGTGCTGGGCGAAGATCGCGCTCCAGAGGTCGTAGGATTCCTTGTCGAACTCGGCCGGGTCGCCGTCCTGCGGCTTGTAGACCGTGGCGTAGAGGCGGTTCGCCGGGATCTTCCAGCGGCCGACGAGGAGCTCCCACGCCCACGCGATCGCCTCGGCCTTGAAATACTCGCCGAACGACCAGTTCCCGAGCATCTCGAAGAACGTGTGATGGTACGTGTCGAGGCCGACGTCCTCCAGATCGTTGTGCTTCCCGCCCGCGCGGATGCACTTCTGTGTGTCGGCGGCCCGCGGCGGCGTGTAGGGGCAGTTCGCCTTCCCGAGGAAAATCGGGACGAACTGATTCATCCCCGCATTGGTGAAGAGGAGATTCGGCGAGTCCGGGAGCAGACTCGAAGACGTGACGATGGAATGGTTCTTTTCGCGAAAGAATTCGAGGAAGCTGTCTCGGATCTGGGCAGACGTCATGGGAGGAGGAAAACTAGTGTCCGCCCGGCAAATATACAAGTTCGCCGTTTGAATTTAGGCAGCCCTTCGGGACCGGGCAGAATCGCTTACGCTTCCCTGTACAGCTCCATGCCCACCGCGCGTTTGTAGGCTTCTGAGGGGTGCCCCCTCAGGTTGGCTCCCGCCCCTGCCAATTGGTTTCCCCTTTGGGTAGTTGCGCTATCGCGCAGGCAGTCCCAGCTAAGAGCCCGTAGGGGGAGAAGA
>CAISZB010000497.1 GCA_903889845.1 uncultured Verrucomicrobium sp.
CCTCGGCGGCGGCTGGCAGGATTCCCAGGTCACGGTCTTGAACACCACCGCGAACACCACCGCAACCCCGCTTCAATAAACCGCCACCCCTCTCACCTCCAACCCAGGAACCCATCGCCATGAAACCATCCACCACCCGCTTCCTCGTCACCGGCCTCGGCCTCCTCGGCGCCGCCGGCCTCGCCGGGGGCCTCTACCTCGCCTGGTCCGGGGCCGCCCCCGACGGGGCGAAGAAACCCGCCGCCGCCGCCCCGCCCGCCATGCCCCCCGTCTCCGTCGTCGTCGAGACGGTCCGCGAGCAGCCCCTCCGCATCTGGAGCGACTTCTCCGGCCGCCTCCGCGCCGTCGACTCGGCCGAGATCCGGCCCGAAGTCAGCGGACGGATCACCGAGATCCGCTTCGAGGACGGCCAGAGCGTGAAGGCCGGAGAGATCCTCCTCGTCATCGACCCGCGCCCCTACCAGGCCGCCGTGGAGAAGGCCCAGGCCGCCCTCGCCTCGGCAAAGGCCTCCCTCCGCCTCGCCCAGACCGACCGGGAACGGAACGCCTCCCTGATCCAGGTCCACGCCGTCACCCAGCAGGAGGCCGACCAGACGGAGAGCGCCGCCCGCGTCGCCGAAGCCGCCCTCGCCTCGGCCCAGGCCCAGCTCGACACCGCGAACGTCGACCTCGACCACGCCTACGTGAAGGCCCCCATCTCCGGCCGCGTCGGGCGGGCGGAGATCACCGTCGGGAACCTCGTCCAGCAGGGCCCCGGCGCGCCCCTCCTCACCTCGGTCGTCTCCGAGGACGGGATCTACGCCGACTTCGAGGTCGACGAGCAGACCTACCTGGAAACGATCCACAACGCCGCGAACGACAAGGCGCAGGAACAGCTCATCCCCGTGGAGCTGGTCGTTCCCGGCGAGTCCCCGGTCCAGGCCCGGACCTATCAGGGCTTCGTCGAGACCTTCGACAACCGCCTCGACGCCGCCTCCGGCACGATCCGCGCCCGGGCGAAGTTCGCCAACACCGACCGCGCCCTCGTCCCCGGCATGTTCGCCACCGTCCGCCTCGCCAGCGGCAGGGAGCGGACCGCCCTCCTGATCCACGAGCGGGCGATCGGCTCCGACCAGAACAAGAAGTTCGTCTTCGTCGTCAACGACGCCAACCGCGTCGCCTACCGCGAGGTCGAACTGGGGAAGACCGTGCGGCAGGGTGATGCGATGCGGATCGTCGAGAAAGGCCTCCAGCCCGGCGACCGCGTCATCGTCGACGGCGTCCAACGCGTCCGGCCCGACGCCCTCGTCGCCGCGCAGGAGCTGGCCCCCGCCGCCAGTGTCGCCACCGCCGCGACCACGACCGCCACCGCCACTGCGGAGGACGCCCGATGACCTCCCGCATCACCCAGGCCGCCGCCGCGACCCAGTTGAACCTCTCGAAGTTCTTCATCGACCGGCCGATCTTCGCGGGCGTCCTCTCCGTCGCCATCTTCCTGGCGGGATTGATCTCGGTCTTCCAGCTCCCGATCTCCGAATACCCGGAGGTCGTCCCCCCCTCGGTCGTCGTCACCGCGCAGTTCCCCGGCGCGAATCCGAAGACGATCGCGGAGACCGTCGCCACACCGCTGGAGGAGCAGATCAACGGCGTCGAGAACATGCTCTACATGTCCTCCCAGGCCTCGACCGACGGCCTCCTCACGCTGACCGTCACCTTCAAGCTGGGCACCGACGCGAACCTCGCCCAGCAGCTCGTCCAGAACCGGGTGAACCAGGCCCTCCCCCGCCTCCCCGACGTGACGCAGCGCCTCGGCGTGACGACGGTGAAGAGCTCCCCCGACCTCACGATGGTCGTCCACCTGAAGTCACCGAACGAGCGCTACGACATGCTCTACCTCCGCAACTACGCGGTGCTGAACGTGAAGGACCAGCTCGCGAAGATCGAGGGGATCGGCCGCGTCGATCTCTTCGGCTCCGGCGACTACGCGATGCGCGTCTGGCTGAACCCGGAGAAGGCCGCCGCCGTCGGCCTCAACGCGAACGAGATCGTCGCTGCGATCCGCAGCCAGAACGTCCAGGCCTCCGCCGGCGTCATCGGCGGCCCGCCCTACGGCACCGGCGTCGAGATCCAGCTTCCGATCAACACGCAGGGCCGCCTGCGGACGCCGGAAGAGTTCTCCGACCTCGTCGTGAAACGGAACGCCGACGGCGTCGTCACCCGGCTGCGGGACGTCGCCCGGGTCGAGGTCGACGCCGCCGGATACGGCCTCCGCTCCCTCCTCGACAACAAGCCCGCCGTCGCGATCCCGATCTTCCAGTCGCCCGGCTCCAACGCCATCGACATCTCCAACCGCGTCCGCGCCACGATGGAGCAGCTGAAGAAGAACTTCCCCGAGGGAGTCGACTATTCGATCGTCTACGATCCGACGATCTTCGTCCGCGGCTCGATCCACGCCGTCGTCCACACGCTCCTGGAAGCCCTGGTGATGGTCGTCCTCGTCGTCATCCTCTTCCTCCAGACGTGGCGCGCCTCGGTCATCCCGCTCCTGGCGGTGCCGGTCTCCATCGTCGGCACCTTCGGCGTGATGCACCTCACCGGCGGCTCGATCAACGCCCTCTCCCTCTTCGGCCTCGTCCTGGCCATCGGCATCGTCGTCGACGACGCCATCGTGGTCGTGGAGAACGTCGAGCGGAACATCCACGAGGGGCTTTCTCCCCGCGAGGCGACGATCAAGGCGATGGGCGAGGTGACCAGCCCCATCATCGCGATCACCCTCGTCCTCTGCGCCGTCTTCGTCCCCATCGCCTTCATCAGCGGCCTCACCGGGCAGTTCTACCGCCAGTTCGCGCTGACCATCGCCTTCTCCACGGTCATCTCCGCCTTCAACTCGCTGACCCTCAGTCCTGCCCTCGCCGCGATCCTCCTGCGCGGCCACGACCAGCCGAAGGACCTTCCCACGCGGGCCATCGACCGGGTCTTCGGCCCGTTCTTCGGCCTCTTCAACCGCTTCTTCGTCCGCGCCTCGGAAGGGTACGGTGGGGGCGTCGGCGGGATCGTGGGGCGGAAGACCGTCTCCCTCGCCCTCTACCTCGTCCTCCTCGGGGGCACGTATTTTGCCTTCAAGTCGGTCCCCTCCGGCTTCGTTCCGGTCCAGGACAAGCAATACCTCGTCAGCTTCGCCCAGCTCCCCGACGGCGCGAACCTGGAGCGGACGGAAAAGGTGATCCGGGACATGTCGGACATCGCGCTGAAGCAGCCCGGCGTCGAGAGCGCCGTCGCCTTTCCCGGCCTCTCGATCAACGGCTTCATCAACAGCTCCAGCGCCGGGATCGTCTTCGTGACGTTGAAGCCGTTCGAGGACCGGAAGACGCCCGACCTCTCCGGCAACGCCATCGCCCACCAGCTCCAGATGAAGTACAACGGCGTGAAGGACGCCTTCATCGCGATCTTCCCGCCGCCCCCCGTCCAGGGCCTCGGCACCATCGGCGGCTTCAAGCTCCAGGTGGAGGACCGGACCGACGCGGGCTACGAGGCCCTCGACGCGGTGATGAAGAACGTCGAGGGCAAGGCGATGCAGACGCCGGAGCTGGCGGGGATCTTCTCCAGCTACAAGGTGAACGTCCCGCAGCTCCAGGTCGACCTCGACCGGACGAAGGCGCAGCAGCTCGGCGTCGACGTCCAGGACGTCTTCGACACGATGCAGATCTACCTCGGCTCGCTTTACATCAACGATTTCAACCAGTTCGGGCGGACCTACCAGGTCGTCGCCCAGGCCGACAAGGAATTCCGCTCCCAGCCCGACGACATCCTGCGGCTGAAGACACGGAACGCCGACGGGCACATGGTCCCCCTCGGCGCCGTCGTCCGCGTCACCGACACGACGGGGCCGGAAAGCGCGATCCGCTACAACGGCTTCCGCTCCGCCGACCTCAACGGCGGCCCCGCGCCCGGCTACTCCAGCGGCCAGGCCCAGGACGCGATCACGAAGATCCTGAAGGAGACCCTGCCGCCGGGCATGGACTTCGAGTGGACGGAACTGACCTACCAACAGATCCTGGCCGGGAACACCGCCCTCCTCGTCTTCCCGGTCTGCGTCCTCCTCGTCTTCCTCGTCCTCGCGGCGAAGTACGAGAGCCTCTTCCTCCCGCTCGCCGTCATCCTGATCATCCCGCTCTGCCTCCTCTCCGCGATCTCCGGGGTCTGGCTCTGGCACGGGGACAACAACGTCTTCACCCAGATCGGCCTCTTCGTCCTCGCCGCGCTGGCGTGCAAGAACGCGATCCTGATCGTCGAGTTCGCGCGGGAACTGGAGACCCACGGGCGGGAGACCGTCGCCGCCGCCATCGAGGCGGCCCGGCTCCGGCTCCGGCCCATCCTGATGACCTCCTTCGCCTTCATCATGGGCGTCCTCCCGCTCGTCACCTCGACCGGCGCGGGGGCCGAGATGCGGCGGGCGATGGGCGTCGCGGTCTTTTCCGGGATGCTCGGCGTCACCTTCTTCGGCCTCTTCCTGACGCCGGTCTTCTACGTGATCCTGCGCGGGATCGAAAAGCGGGTCACGGGGAAGGCGTGACCTTTTCCGCCCGCCCCTCCGTGGCGAAATAAAGGAGCGCCAGGACGGGCAGGGCGATGCCGACGCGCGAGGCGAGGCCCCAGCCCCCCTGCGCATAGGCCCAGCCGCCGAGGGCGGAGCCGACCGCGCCGCCCATGAAGAAGATCGCCATGTAGAGGCCGTTGAGGCGGCTCCGGTATTCGGCCCCGAGCGTGAAGAGGGCCCGCTGCCCCAGGACGACGTTCGCCGAGACGCCGAAGTCGAGGACGATCGCCGCCGCGACCAGGAGCCCGAGTGCCAGGGGGGACCCCCGCGCGCGCGACGTGGGTCATGACGAAGGCGGCGGCGGCAAGCAGCATCGCCAGCCCCGTCGCCGGACGGGTCCACCCCCGGTCGGCGGCGCGTCCCGCGAGGGGGGCCGAGATCGCCCCCGCCACCCCGGCCAGCGCGAAGAGCGCGATCCCCGCCTGGGAGAGGCCGTACGCGGGCCCCGCCAGGAGGAGGGGCGTCACCGTCCAGAACAGGCTGAACGCCCCGAAGAGACAGGCGTGGTAGAGCGCCCGCCGCCGGAGGAGCGGCACGGTCGCCGCCAGCCGTCCCATCGAGGCGAGGAGTTCCCCGTAATGGAGCCGGGACAGCGGCACCCGCGCGGGAAGGACCCGCGCCATCGCGACACAAAGCACCACCATGACTCCCGCCGAGAAGACGAAGACGACGCGCCAGGAGGAGACGTGGGCGATGAGGCTGGCGACGGGCCGGGCGAGCATGATCCCGAGCATCAGCCCGCTCATCACATTGCCGACCATCCGCCCGCGCACCGCTTCCGGTACCAGGTGCGAGGCGTAGGGGACCAGGATCTGGACGGCGACCGACCCGACGCCGATGAGGAACGACGCCGCGAGGAAGACCGTCGCCCCGGGCGCGAAGGCCGCACCGAGCAGGGCGAGGATCGCGAGGCCGACGACGCCGAGGACGAGGCGCCGGTTCTCGAAGAGGTCGCCGAGGGGGACGATCAGCAGGAGGCCGAGGCCGTAGCCGACCTGCGTCATCGTCACGATCACCCCCGCCGCCGCCGGGGTGAGGCCGAGGGCCTCCCGGATCGGCCCGGCCAGCGGCTGCGAGTAATAGATGTTCGCGACGATCAGCCCGCAAGCCGTCGCGAGGAAAAGGGTGATCCCGGAGGGGGCGTCTTTGACGGGAGCGTGCGCCATGCCCGGAAGATGCCTCACCTTCTGCGGGATAGCAATCCGAGGGGACGCGAAGTTCCTCCCATGGTGATTCCTCCCAAGGAGGTTAGATTCAGCGGAGTAGAACTCTCCTTGGAAGAATGGCCTGTAGGGACGCGTCTTTCTTCCCGCGCCGTATCAGAGCAGGGAGGCGTTGGAGGGCGGCACGCCCTCCATTCGTTCAAACG
>CAISZB010000498.1 GCA_903889845.1 uncultured Verrucomicrobium sp.
CCTTCTCCCAATGGGAGTCTGGGCGTTTTGGCTCCCTCTCCCCACGCCGTACGTACCCTCGGAGATTCGGGGATTCAGCCGAGGCTGCCGCCTCGGGAGAAGAAATGCCTCCACCGCGCGCTCTTCTCCCCCTACAGGCTCTTAGCTGGAGGCTGAGGGGGCACCCCTCAGAAGCCTACAAACGCGCGGTGGGCATCGAGCGGTACAGGGAAGCGTAGCGATTGTACCCGGTCCCGAAGGGCCGATAGGCCTCTTCGCCCCCCCCTACCGCCGCGCCCCAACCCTCCCCGCCCCCAATTCCAGCCTCAGCCGCGACGCGCGTCCCGCTCCGGGCCGCGTCTCCGTCCCCGTGACCAGCTGCTCCAGACTCCCCACCGACTCGTACATCCCCTCGGACTGGGCGCTGAGTTCCCTCGCCGCCGCCGCCGATTCCTCCGCGCTTGAGGCGGTGACCTGCGTCGTCCGGTCAATTTCGATGACCTCGCGGTTGACCTCTTCCAGCCCCAGACTCTGCTGCGCCGCCGCCTCGGCAATCTCCGAAATCAGGGTATCGACCCGGACCACCTCCGAGGCGACCCCGTCGAGCTGCACCTTCAATTCCTCCGTCCTCCGGGCGACGTCGGCGACACCGTCGGCCACCTTGCCGCTGACCTCGACGCCCCGGGCGCTTTGCGAAACCGCATTCTCGATCATCCGGGCCGTTTCCCGCGCCGCCGCCGCACTGCGGCTCGCCAGGTTCCGCACCTCGTCGGCCACCACGGCAAAGCCCGCCCCGGCGGCTCCGGCCCGCGCCGCCTCGACGGAGGCGTTCAGCGCTAGAATATTCGTCTGAAAGGCGATCTCGTCGATCGTCTTCACGATCTTGGCGACATCGGTGCTCGATGTCCGGATGCCCGAAATCGCCCGGTCCATCTCGGCCACCGCGCCGGTAATCTCCTCCATTGCCGCCCGCATCTCGCTCATACCGGCCGCGCCGGAGACGACCGCGGCCCTCGCCCCGGCGGAGAGCGTATGCGCCGCCCCCGCGTTCTCCGCATTGCGCCGGGTCATCCCCGCGATCTGCTCGACGGAGGCGACCGTTCGCTGCAGGCTCGCCGCCTGCTCGTTGGCCCCATTCGAAAGCTGCTCGCTGGCCGAGGCGACCTGCGCCGCCGCCGCCGTCTCCTCCGCCGACGCGGCCAATTCGTCCGAAGTCCGGCGCAGGCTGCGCCCGATCTCCCGAGACAGGCTCAACCCAATCCACAAGGAAAGCCCCATCGCCACCGCCGCCGTCGAGAGCAGGAGCGTCGAGTAGAAAATCTGGTCCCTCTCCGTCTTTTGTTCCAACGCCTTCACCCGCCCGTCCATCGTGGAGGCGATTTTCTCCGCCAAGGCATTGATCTGCGTCGTCGCGGGACGATCGATCCCCTTCACCAGCTGATCGACCGTGATATAACTCGTCGCGCGCGCCGTGTCATAGACCTCGAGTGCCTCCAGGTAGGACCGCTGAAGCCCCTGATGGGCGGCCTTCGCCTGGTCGATCCCCTCGGTCTCCAACCCCTCGGCCGTTGCCTGCTCTCGAAGGGTGTCGAGCAGTTCGTCGACCTTGGTAAACCGCTCCAAGAACTCTCCCTTGTACTTGTCGAACTTCACCGGATCGTTGCCGCGCAGCAGGATATCCTTCCACGACTGGACCTGCATTTTGAACTGGATGACGGCATCCTTCGTCGTCGTCACCATCGCCAGGCGACTCGCCTCGGTACGGACCA
>CAISZB010000499.1 GCA_903889845.1 uncultured Verrucomicrobium sp.
GCACTCCGCCCAGGGCGGCAAGGCGGATCTGCTGGGAGAGGAGGATCAAAATACCGATCTCCGACTCCCCTTGCCGGAAGAGCTGTTCCAATTCCTCCAGCGCATCCCGGGAGCGCCCGGCCAGGACCGCGTCGCAGAAGTCCCAGATGGCCACATCCCGGTTCCCGGCGACGAGGGCGCGGGCCTCGGCCAGGGAAACCGTCCTCCCCTCCCCGGCATAGACGTCGAGCTTCTCCACCGCCTCCTCGATGCTCCGCTTGTCGGCCCCGAAGGCGGCGAAAAGGCGCTCGGCGACGCCCGCCTCGGCCTTCAGCTTCCGCTCGAAGAGGCGCGACTCGATCAGCGCAATCGCGTCCTCCGGATCGACCTTCCGCGCGTCGGGCAAGTCGAAGGCCCGGACCTCGGCAAACTTACCCAGGGCCTTGAAGAACGCCCGCCGCCGGTCGATGCCCAGGGCGCTGACGATCACGCGAACCGAGTCGTCGGCCCCTGTGCTTTGCAATACGGGAAGGAGTTTATCGAGCGCCTCCAGCACCGCCTCGCTGCGGCCCTGCGGCGTGTCGGTCAGGAACGTCACATTCTTCCACCAGACCACCTTCCCGCCGCCCAGGAAGGGAAGCGTGAGAACCGCCTCCCGCAGGGCGGCGATCTGGGAGAGGGCGTCGCCCACCGTGTCGGCCTGGGCGTTGACGATCTCGAAGTTGAGGGGGTCCTCCGGCTTCATCGTCTCGGCCAGGGCGGCGGCGGCCCGCTGCACCTCGTAATGGTCCGATCCGGCGAGGACGGTGACGGCTTTCGTGCTCATGAAAAGAGTGGGAAAAAACCAATCCTTGGCCTGTCGGCCCGTTCATGGTCTGATGTCCGCCATGGAACATCTTTGGGCCCCGTGGCGCAAGGCCTATGTGCAGGACGCCTCCACCCCGCGCGGGGAAATCTTCGTCCGCCTGGGCCAGGCCCCCGAGCAGGACGACGAGGCCAACGGCATCCTCCTCCGGGGCAAAGGCTCCTACGCCGTCCTGAACCGCTTCCCCTACAACACGGCCCACACCCTCGTCGTCCCCTACCGCGTCGTCTCGACGCTGGAGGAACTCTCCGAGGAGGAACAGATGGAGGGCCTCCGCCTCCTCCTCCGGCTGAAGGCCGCGATCACCGCCACGTTCAAACCGCACGGATTCAACATCGGGATCAACCTCGGCGCCGCCGCCGGGGCCGGGATCGAGCAGCACCTCCATTGGCACATCGTCCCCCGTTGGAACGGCGACTCCAACTTCATGACCGCCGTCGGGGAGACCCGCGTCCACCCGAACGACCTCCCTGCCGTCTGGAAGCAGCTTAAGGCCAAGCTGGACCACCCGGAATAAGCACTGATAAACCCTGATAAGCACTGCAGGACCGACTCACGGAATCGGGCCTTGCATTCCCTCCCCACTGCATTACAGTGTCATACAGAACACTCCCATGCCCACCAATGCCCTCGTCCAAACCCGTATCGACGGGGAAATCAAAGAAGAAGCCGCCGCCGTCCTCTCCTCCATCGGCCTCACGGTCTCCGATGCCGTGCGCATGCTCCTGACACGGGTGGCCCAGGAAAAGGCCCTCCCCTTCACCCCCGTCGAGCCGAGCGCCAAGACCCTCGCCGCCGTGAGGGAAGCCCGCGCACGCAAGGGAAAGCTCCGTTCCCATTCCTCCGTCGAGTCCCTGATGGCCGACCTCCATGCGGACGATTGAGAGAACCGGCCAATTCAAGCGCGACTACAAGCGCGAAGCCAAAGGCCCGCATCGACCCCTCCTCGACAAGGAGCTGGTGCGCCTCCTGACCGATCTGGCCGACGACACTCCCCTTCCAGTGAAATATCGCGATCATGCCCTGAGCGGGGCATGGAAAGATTGCCGCGATTGCCATCTCCGCCCCGACCTCCTCCTGATCTACCGGAAACCCGATCCCTCCACCCTTCAATTGGTCCGCCTCGGTTCCCATTCGGAACTCGGCTGGTAGCCCTCTCTAAAAAGAGGCTTTACAACCCCCGCGGGCCGAAGCACGCTCGGCCCCCCTCTCTTTCATACTTTTAGTCCATGAGCAGCAAGGTCCCGAAAAAAGCGAAAAAAACCTCCGCCCCAGCCCCCCACTCGGCCACGGCCCGGGGAGCCGACGACGTCCTCCGCCTCGGCCTCCCGAAGGGGAGCCTGGAGGAGAGCACCTTCAACCTCTTCGCCAAGGCCGGCTACAGCATCTCCGGCTCGGCCCGGGGCTACCGCCCCTACGTCGAGGGGAATCCCTTCGAAGTCCGCCTCATCCGTCCCCAGGAACTGAGCCGCTACGTCCACCAGGGCTTCCTCGACGCCGGGATCACCGGCAAGGACTGGATCGCCGAGAACGAGAGCGACGTCCACGTCCTCTGCGACCTCCTCTACAACAAGGCGACCCGCCTTCCCGCCCGCTGGGTCCTGGCCGTGCCGGAGGATTCCCC
>CAISZB010000500.1 GCA_903889845.1 uncultured Verrucomicrobium sp.
ACGCCGATGCCCGCGCTGGCGGAGTGCAACTGCGCCTCGGAGGAAAGGATGTCGGGGCGTTGCCGCACCAGGTCGGAGGGGAGGCTCACCGGCAGGTCGAGGGGCAGGAAGAGAGTGGCTAGGTCGATCTCGGGCAGGAGCGCCTTTTCCGGTAGCACGCCTTCGAGCGTTGCCAGCAGGTGCTCCGCCTGGCTGATCTGCTGTTTCAGGGGAGCCAATGAGGCCTGCTGTCCGGCGATCAGGCTGCGCTGGCTCAACAGGCTCGAATAGGGAGCGATCCCGGCATGGACCTGAACTTCGATGGAGTGGAGTTGCTGGTTTTCCAGGCCGATGAGTTGTTCCGTCTCCCGGATCTCGGCGGCATAGGCGGCGCGGGCGATGCAGGTGTTCACAACATTGGCCGAAAGCGTGAGATAGGTCGCCTTCGTTTCGTAACGCTGGGAATCGGCCTTGGCACGCAGGCCTTCGACTGTACGGCGTTCCCCGCCGAACACGTCGGGGGCATAACTGACGGTGCCGCTCAACGTGATCAGGTTGAAGATCGAACCTGCGCCCTGGGAACCTTGCTGCGCCGGGGCGGTGCGTTCCCGGGTGGCGCCGAAGTCGCCTTCGGCGTGGGGAAAGAAGACGCCGTAACCGGCACGCAGGTTATCCTGGCTTTGCCGCAGGCTCGCCTCGGAAGCCTCCAGGGTGGCATTGTGGGCGAGCGCCTGCTCGACGGCCGCGTCCAGGGGGGCGGACCTGAAAAGCTTCCACCAATCGGCGGGAATCACGGCGTCCGGCATGAACCGCTGGGTTTTTCCATCGGCCGCGAGCGTTACGGCGGGAAGCGGTTTGCGGGTGTAGCGGTCGGCATCGGGAGGGGGCGGGCGGACGAAGTCGGGGCCCACCGCGCACGATGCGAGGAGCAGCGCCATCATGCCGAGGCAGATGCCCATCTGGGCTTGGGATCGAAAGGGACTCATGGCATGCCTTCGGATGGGGGGCCTATTTTTTCCCGATGAAGACATCGACCATTTGTCCCGGATAGACCGGGGCGTCTTTTTTCTCGAACCGGAAAATCACCGGCAGCACCCGCAGATCGACCTGCTCCTGCTTTTGATTGGAAAGCTCGATCTTGGGCGAGACATAAGGCTGCACCCGGACGAATTCGAGCGGGATCTTGATGTCGGTCCCGATGATCTGCATCTGCGCTTGGATATGCCATGCGGTGGGGAGCCGCGAGACGAGGATCTCGTCCACATAGCAACGCACTTCCATGTACTCCTGCGGTCCGCACATAACCACGAGGGGGTCGAATAATTCCGTGTAGGTGTCGTAGCCGCCCTGGGACGAGACATAGCCGCCGACGGCGGCGTTGACGGTCAGCACGACCCCGTCCACCGGGGCCTTGACCGAATATTTTTGCAGCAGCGTGTCGGCGGCCAGATAGGCCTGATTCAGCGCCTCGTATTGCTTTTGCTGGTTATCGATGTCGTAGCTCCAGGCTCCTGCCTTGGTCAGATCGTATTGCTTGCGGGCGACGTCCAGGGTGGCGGCGGCCTGCTTCCAGGTGTCTTCCGCCATATCGAGGACGTTCTTCGAGATCGATTTCGGGTCGATGTCATAGGAGGCGCGGTCTTTGTCGTATTGGTCTCCGGCGAGCTTCAGGCTCGCCTCGGCCAAGCCCACCTGGGCGGTGGCCACGGTCAGCGTTTCGGGTCTCGGTTCGGCCTTGAGTTCGTTCAGCAGGGCCAGGGCGGCTTCGGACTGCAATTTGAGCTGAGCCGTCGTGGCCCGTTGCATCGTGTCGTCGATCGCAAAGAGAGGCGTGCCCGCCTTCACTTGTTGGCCTTCGCTGACCAGTACCCGGGTGATCGGGCCGGAAACCTCCGGGAAGATGTTGACGTTCGCGCCGCTCGGCTGGTCGCTCTCGATCATGCCGTTG
>CAISZB010000501.1 GCA_903889845.1 uncultured Verrucomicrobium sp.
ACTCCTATTGGAAGAGGGAGAAGGCCGCTTCGGTTCCGAAGCTCCTCCCATGATGATTCCTCCCATAGATAAGGGATTCAGCGGAGTATAACTCTCCTTGGAAGAATGGCCTTTGCCGTGGATGCCCTCTCCCGTTGGCATATTGCAGACGGGGAGGTTCAAGGAGACTGCCTGCGCGATAGCGCAATGATCCCAAGGGGAAACAAACTGGCAGGGCCGGGAGGCAACCGACGCCCCTCTTTGGCGATAAAGCGGATGGCCTCCAGCTGTACAGGTAAGCGCAAAGCGCGAGTCTACCCTGCCCCGAAGGGGTCCCCCTCCTCTTCGCGTCCCCTTCAGGCCCGCTGGGGCTGCGGCATTCTGCCGCAGCCGCACAAAGGTTACAAAAAAAGCTTTGCCAAGAGAGGGGGCGGCAGCCTATACGAATTGCTCCCCTGATTATATCCTTATGCGGTTTTTTGCAGCATTGACATCTTCCGAGTCCGTTACGGAGGCCGCCCACCAGGCTCCCTCCCAGGTCGCGCCGGTCCTGTTCCACCTCGGGCCGGTCGGGATCAGCGGCTCGATGATCGTCATGGTCGTCGTGGCGGCGTTGCTCATCGGTTTCGCCCAGGCCGTCAGCCGTTCCGCCACCCTTGTCCCCGCCGGACTACAGAACTTTGCCGAGTGGGTCGTCGAGTCCCTCTACAGCTTCCTCGGGGATATCCTCGGGCCGCAGCTCGTGAAGGCGACGTTCTGGTTCTTCGCCTCCCTCTTCATCTTCATCCTCTCCCTGAACTGGTTCGGCCTCCTGCCCGGCGTCGGCACCATCGGCTACGGCATCGGGGAGAGCCCCCTCCACCTGGAGATCACGAAGCCCTTCCTGCGCGGCGCCAATGCCGACCTTAACCTCCCCGTCGCCCTCTCCCTCACCTTCTTCGGCCTCTGGATCTTCTGGGCCTTCCGCTACAACGGCCCCGTCGGCGTCGCGAAGCACATCTTCGGCTCGAAGGCCGATTTCCCCGGCATCGTCGGCGTCCTCATGGCGGTCGTCTTCTTCGCCGTCGGCATCCTGGAGCTGGTCTCGATCCTCATCCGGCCCATCGCCCTCTCCTTCCGGTTGTTCGGCAACGTCTACGGCGGCGAGGTCATGATCGACGCGATGATGAACATCGTCCCCTCCCTCCGCTGGGTCATCCCGATCCCCTTCTATTTCTACGAGCTCCTCGTCGGCCTCGTCCAGGCCCTCGTCTTCTGTCTGCTGTGCTCCGTCTTCACCGCGATGATGTGTCGCCACGACGAAGAGGGAGGGCAACACTAGCTCCCCACCGATTTGATCCCGCCGGACTGCGACAGACGCGGCGGTGGGACCAGCCCCCAAAGCCCAAACAAAACACAACCAGCCCCAACACATGCATACCCTCCTCGCTGAAATCACCGGCAACATCCACGCCGGCCTCGCCCTGCTCGGCGCCGCCATCGGCATCGGCCTCATCGGCGCGAAGTTCGTCGAAGCCGTCGGCCGGAACCCCGGCGCGCAGAACAAGGTCCTCGTCTGGGCGATCCTCTGCATCGCGCTCGTCGAGTCGATCTTCTTCTACGCCCTGTTCCTGGTGAAGTAACTCTCCTCCTCCGGCGGCGGCGGGCGCAGCACGTTGCCCACCGCCCCGGGGGATTCCTTCTCCCTCTTTTTTTATGATCCTCTCCCCCTCCTTCCTCGCCCAGGCCGCCGACGCGGCTCCCTCCTCCGGCATCGTCGGCGATCTGGTCCACACCTTCACCCGCCTCGGCGTCAACGGGCCCGACCTCCTCGCCCAGGCGGTCCTCTTCCTCGTCGTCGCGCTGGCGCTGAAGAAGTTCGCCTACGGGCCGATCCTGAAGGTCCTGGAGGAACGGAAGACCCTCATCGAGCAGGGCCTGGCCAATGCCGAGAAGATCAAGGCCGAGCTGGCCAACGCCCAGACCGAAGCCGGCAAGGTCCTCCACGAGGCCGGGGAACAGGCCAACGCCGTCATCGCCGAGGCCCGGAAGACCGCCGAGGCCCAGATCGCGAAGGCCCAGGCCGACGCCGCGAAGGTCGTCGAGGCGCAGCTCGCCGCCGCCCGCGCGCAGATCGAGCAGGACCGCCAGCAGATGCTCCGCGAGACGAAGAACGACATCCTCGGCCTCGTCACCGACGTCTTCACCCGCGTTTCCGGGAAGGTCCTCACCGCGCAGGACCAGGAACGCCTCAAGGAAGAAACCCTCTCCGTCGTCACGCGGAACTGACGCCCCTTTTTCTTTTAGCCTCCTTTAGCCTCCCTTAGCCTCATGAAAATCAACCGCGAAGCCCGCCGGGACGCCCGGAAGCTCTTCTCCGCCTGCCTCGTCTCCGAGGGGCAGGGCCTGGCCCTGGACGCGGGCAAGGCGCGGATCGTCGTGACGCGGCTGTGCGAGGAAAAGCCCCGCAACTACCTGCCCCTGCTCCAGCGCTTCAAGGAACTCGTCGCCATCGAGGAGGAGAAGCGGACCTACGTCGTCGAGAGCGCCGTCGAGCTGCCCGACAAGGGGGCCTCGATCTTCGCCGACCTGGCGAAGCGCTTCGGCGCCCCCCTCGCCACCCGCTACACGGTGAAGCCCGGCCTGCTGGGGGGCATCGTCGTCCTCGTCGGCAGCCGCATCTGGGACGGATCGCTCCAGTATCGCCTCCGCACCCTCACCCCGCCCTCCTGGATTCGCCGCCGCGGCGTCGACATCCACTAATCCCTTTCACTTCATCGTTCACCCCTCCATCCCCCTCCAGCCATGAGCACCCTCCTCCAGGAAATCGAAGCGCAGATCGCCAAAGTCAAGACCGACATCACCGAAGGCAGCCTCGGCGTCGTCCGCGAAGTCACCGACGGCGTCCTGAAAATCAGCGGTCTCGGCGGCGTCGCGATGAACGAGATGATCGAGATTTCCTCGTCCACCTACGAGACGAACGGCCAGACCGTCGGCCAATACGCCCTCGTCCTCAACGTCGAGGAGACCGAGATCGGCGCCATCGTCCTGGGAGAGTTCTCCGGCATCCGCGAGGGCGACCAGGTCCGCGCCACCGGGAAGCTCC
>CAISZB010000502.1 GCA_903889845.1 uncultured Verrucomicrobium sp.
TTCCACCGGGACGACCTCAACCAGCACCTCCCCATCCCCCACACCACGGAGATCCCCTTCGACACGACGGGCAAGACCCTCCTCCTCGTCGACGACGTCCTCTTCACCGGCCGGACCACCCGGGCCGCCCTCGCCGCGCTGACCGACTTCGGACGGCCCGAGTCGATCCGCCTCCTCGCCCTCGTCGACCGGGGCGGACGCCAGCTCCCCATCCAGGCCGATTTCGTCGGCACCCGGACGGAGACCGCCCTTGCCCCCACCGACCGCGTCACCGTCCACCTCGCCGAGAACGACGGCCACGACTCCGTGACCCTCCAATCCTGATTGCCATGCCCTCCACCGCCTCCGCCTGGAAACGCAAAGACCTCCTCGCCCTGCGCGATCTGGAAGTCTGGGAGATCGAGCACATCCTCGCCACCGCCACGGCCTTCAAGGAGATCCTCTCCCGCCCGATCAAGAAAGTCCCCTCCCTCCGGGGCAAGACCGTCATCAACCTCTTCGTCGAGCCCAGCACCCGGACCCGCGCCTCCTTCGAGCTGGCCGCCAGCCGCCTCAGCGCCGACGTCCTCTCCCTCGACAGCGACCGCAGTTCCTTCACGAAGGGCGAGACCCTGAAGGATACCGCCCTGAACCTCCAGGCGATGGGGACGAATTTGGTGATCCTCCGCCACGCCGCCGCCGGGGCCGCGCAGTTCCTCGCGGAGCGGCTGGAGGCGGGCGTCATCAACGCCGGGGACGGCGCGCACGAGCACCCCACGCAGGGCCTCCTCGACCTCTTCACCATCCGCCAGCACTTCGCCGACGTGCGCGGGCTGAAGATCGCCATCATCGGCGATATCCTCTTTAGCCGCGTCGCCCGCTCGAACATCTGGGCCCTGCTGAAGCTCGGCGCCGAAGTCACCCTCGTCGGCCCCTCCACCCTCCTCCCCACCGTCTTCAACCAGTTCGAAGTCGATGGGAACCGGGTCAAACTCAGCCACTCCATCGACGACGTCCTGGAAGAAAGCCGCGTCCTCATGCTCCTGCGCATCCAGCACGAGCGCCAGCAGAAGACCCTCTTCCCCTCCCTCGGCGAATACACCGCCCTCTTCGGCCTCACCGCCGACCGCTTCAAGCGGTGCCGCCCCGACGTCGTCATCATGCACCCCGGCCCGATCAATCGCGGCGTCGAGATCGACAGCGGCGTCGCCGACTGCGCCAACTCCGTCATCCTGGAACAGGTCACCAACGGCATGGCCGTCCGCATGGCCATCCTCTATCTCCTCTCCGGCGGCCAAGGCCCGCAGGGAGTCGCCGCCTAAATCTTCCCCCCGCATGAGCATCCAGGAACGAGCCCCCCACATCCCCGCCCTCCGCCTCACCGGAGGCCGCGTCATCGATCCGGCCTCGAAGCGCGACGCCGTCGGCGACGTCCACCTCCTCGGCGGCAAGGTCGTCGATCCCGCCCTCCATCCCGGCACCGAATGGACCACCATCGATTGCGCCGGGAAAATCGTCTCCCCCGGCCTCGTCGACGTCCACGTCCACCTCCGGGAGCCGGGCGGCTCCGCGAAGGAGACCATCGGCCACGGCAGCCGCGCCGCCGCCGCCGGGGGCTTCACTTCCATTGTCGCGATGCCGAACACCCGGCCCGCCGTCGACAGCATCGACACCGTCGCCTGGATGCGCCGGAAGATCGAGAGCGAGGCCGTCGTCAACGTCTTCCCCACCGGCTGCCTCTCCGTCGAGATGCAGGGGGAAGTCCTCGCCCCCATCGGCTCCCTGAAAAAGGCGGGCGTCGTCGCCGTCACCGACGACGGCCACTGCATCCAGAACAACGAGCTGATGCGCCGCGCCATGGAATACGCGCGGATGTTCGACCTCCCCGTCCTCGACCACTGCCAGGACTACGCCCTCACCGCCGGGGCCGTGATGAACGAGGGCTACTGGAGCACCGTCCTCGGCCTCCGGGGCTGGCCCGCCATCGCGGAGGAAGTCATCGTGGGCCGCAACGCCATGCTCTCCGAGCTGACCCGGACCACCGTCCTCTGCCAGCACCTCTCCAGCGTCGGCTCCGTCCGCATCCTGCGCGAGGCCCGGCAGCGCGGCATCCCGATCCACGGCGAGGCGATGCCCCACCACCTCCTCCTCACCGACGAGACCCTCCAGGGCTACGACACGAATTACAAGATGAACCCGCCCCTGCGGACCGAGGCCGACCGGCAGGCCCTGCTGGAAGGCGTCGCCGACGGCACCATCGAGGTCCTCGCCAGCGACCACGCCCCCCACACGCGGCACGAGAAGGAAGTCGAGTTCGACCGCGCCCCCTTCGGCATCATCGGCCTGGAGACCGAATTGAGCGTCTTCATCAAGGCCCTCATCGAGCCGAGAGTCATCGACTGGCCGACGCTCATTTCCCGCCTCACCATCGAGCCCGCCCGCATCCTCCGCCTCGACAAGCTCGGGAAGGGCACCCTCGCCCCCGGGGCCGATGCCGACGTCACCGTCATCGACCCCTCCCTCGAATGGGTCGTCGATGTCGAGCAATTCGAGTCCCGCTCCCGGAATTGCCCGTTCGACAAAATGCCCTTGCGCGGGCGCGCGGTACTCACCATTGTTGACGGACACCCCATCTGGAAACTCTGATGCCCACCCCGCTCTCCCGCCCCGCGATTTTGGCCCTGGAAGACGGCTTCGTGTTCCGAGGCCACGCCTTCGGCGCCGCCGCCACCCGCGTCGGCGAGGTTTGCTTCAACACCTCGATGACCGGCTACCAGGAGATCCTGACCGACCCCTCCTACTCCGGCCAGATCATCACCATGACCTATCCCGAGATCGGGAACTACGGCGTCAACGCCCTCGACGTCGAGTCGGACAAGGCCCAGGTCTCCGGCTTCGTCATCCGCCGCCTCGCCCCCCGGGCCAGCAGCTGGCGCGCCACCCGGGCCCTCCCGGAATACCTCGCCGAATACGGCATCCCCGGCATCCACGGCATCGACACCCGCGCCCTCACGAAGCACCTGCGGACAAAGGGCGCCCTGCGCGGCGTCCTCTCGACCGAGGCCATTTCCGATAAGGAAGCCATCGCCCAGGCCAATGCCTGGCGTTACGAGGATCAGGACTTCGTCGACCTCGCCACCTGCAAGGCCGCCTACGACTGGGACCCCGACGGCACCCTGAGCCGGAAGTGGACCCTGATCCAGGGATCGCGCGCCGAGGGGGCCCTGCCCCTCACCGGCGAGGACTACCTCGCCCCCCTCCCGCCGATCCGCCACCGGATCGTCGCCTACGATTTCGGCATCAAGCTCAACATCCTGCGCCGCCTCCGGCAGCACGGCTTCGCCGTCCGCGTCGTCCCCGCCCGGACCCCGGCGGAGGAGGTCCTCGCCCTGAAGCCCGACGGCGTCTTCCTCTCGAACGGCCCCGGCGACCCCGCCCGCCTCACCTACGCCCACGAGAACGTCCGGAAGCTGATCGGCAAGGTCCCTCTCTTCGGCATCTGCCTGGGCCACCAGATCCTCGGTTACGCCCTGGGCGGCAAGACCTTCAAGTTGAAGTTCGGCCACCGCGGCGGCAACCAGCCCGTCCAGGAGATCGGCGGGCCCGCCCACGGCCGCGTCAGCATCACCTCGCAGAACCACGGCTTCGCCGTCGATGCCGATTCGCTGCCGAAGGAGACCGTCGCCGTCAGCCAGATCAACCTGAACGACCGGACCTGCGAGGGCCTCGCCCACCGGCAGTTCCCGATCTTTTCCGTCCAATATCACCCGGAAGCCTCCCCCGGCCCCCACGACACAACCCGGTTCTTCGCCGACTTCGCGACGGCGATCGAGACCGGCAAGGTCCCGGCCTGATTGGACTTGGCCTCACGCTTTAAACAAAAGAATAACGCCCCACCCCCCTATGCCTCGTTTCATTGGCCAGAACGGCGATTTTGCGAATCAGGTCTTCGAGCTCACCGGACAGAAGCTGACCGTGGGACGGACTCCCGACAACGACCTCCACCTCCCCGACAACAGCGTCTCCAGCCACCACGCGGAGCTGAACATCGAGGCCGGGGACTTCATCGTCACCGACCTGGAGTCGACCAACGGCACCCGGGTCAACGGGGAAAAGGTCCAAACCGCCCCCCTCCGCCAGGGCGACATCGCCCGCTTCGGCAACGTCGAGCTGCTCTACGAGTCGGAGAACTCGGCCTCCCTCTCGCCCCTTCCCGAACTACGGATCGGCGTCCCCCTCGACCAGTCGGTCTCCCGGGGCCGCCCCTCCCACTTCACCGGCGCCCTCGCCTCCGCCTCCCGCCCCCAAAGCCGGGCCAAGGGCCCCTGGCCCCTGATCCTGGGCGCCGTGGGACTCCTCGCCGCAGGCGGGGTTGGGTATGCCTTGTTTGTGATGGTGACGGCGAAGTAGGGGCCTGTCGGCCCTTCGGGACCGGGTACAATCGCTTACGCTTGCCTGTACTGCTCCATGCCCACCGCGCGTTTGTAGGCTTCTGAGGGGTGCCCCCTCAGCCTCCAGCTAAGAGCCCGTAGGGGGAGAA
>CAISZB010000503.1 GCA_903889845.1 uncultured Verrucomicrobium sp.
AGGAAATATCCCTCCTCGTGATCGCTCCATGATCCCCCCAAAAAAGAACGCCGTCGTCGAGGCCCTCTTCGGGCGTTACATCGCGCACCGGCTCCGCCACGCCTTCCACGGCGTCCACGTCCGGGGCGGGGAACACCTCGCCACGCTGCCCGCAGGCCGTCCTGTCCTCGCGATGGCCTCCCACACGAATTGGTGGGACCTCTTCGTCCTCCAACGCCTCACCCGCCTCGCGCCGCAGAAGATCCATTACGGCCTGATGGAGGAACGGAACCTCCGCCCCCACCGCTTCCTCCTGCAGGGCCTCGGCCTCTTCTCCGTCGATCTCGGCACGCCGCTCGGCGCGGCCCTCGGCCTCCGCCGCACCCTCCGCCTGGTGTCGGCGAAGGAATCCCCCGTCGTCTGGCTCTTCCCCCAGGGCCGGATCGAGGCCCCCGTCCCGCCCTCCGCCGTCCGCCCCGGCGCGGCGTGGCTCGCACGGCAGGCGCCCGCCGCCCTCGTCCTCCCCATCGCCCTCCGGTATGAATTCTTCCGCGAGGAGCACCCCGCCGTCCTGATCGAGGTCGCCCCGCCCGTCCCCGCTTCCGAGGCGGCGACCGATGCGGCCCTCCTGGCCCTCCTCCGCGCCCCGGCCCTGGACCTCGACCGGCTTATCGTCGAGGGAGCCGGCCCGACGCGCGATTTGCCCGCCCTCCTCCGCGCGGGCGGCTTCGCCTCCCTGGAGCGGTCTCGGCTTTCGGAGAACAAAAAATGGGAGTGGATTTGCCGCGCCCTCACCGGCAGATTGGGTGGGTTCACTCGCGATAATTAAAGCCGATGGATTCCCTTCTCTCGACCCTGGCCGCCTGGGACACCTCCCTCCTCTACCGGATCAACGGTGCGTGGACCTCGCCCGTTCTCGACCGGATCATGCTCGCCGTCTCCTCGCCCGCCTTCTTCACCGTGCCGATCATCGTCGGTTCCCTCGCCGTCGCGATCTGGGGCGGGTTCCGGGGCCGCGTCTTCCTCGTCCTCCTCGGGCTCGCCATCGTCCTGGGCGACGGCGTAATCGACAACTGGGCGAAGAAGGCCGTCCACCGCCCGAGGCCGAACGAGGCCCTGGAGGGCGTCCGCATCCCGGAACAGGTCCTCGACACCGACGGAAAGCGCAACGGCGTCTTCGTCCACTGGGCCTGGCCCCGGACGGAGACCGGCGGCCGCTCCTTCCCCTCCGGCCACGTCCTGAACAACACCGCCCTGGCCCTCCTCGCCTGCACGATCTGGGGGCGGTGGCGCTTCGCCTGGGTCTGGGCCTGGGTTGCCCTCGTCGGCTACTCCCGCGTCTACCTTGGCGCCCATTATCCGAGCGACGTCGTCGGCTCCGCCCTCCTGGCCTGGGCCTACCTGGAGCTCTTCCTCCTCGCCGCGCGTGCTGTGTGGCGGCGCTTCGCGCCCAAGATCGCCCCCAAACTTGCGGCGGGGCATCCGGAGTTGTACTGAGGCGATGGGGGGACGAAGAGCCGTGCGGCCCTTCGGGACCGGGACTGCCTGCGCGATGGCGCAAAGTACCCGAAGGGAAAAACTGACTAGCAGAGCCGGGAGGCAACAATCGCAAAGCAGCGTTCCCCTACCGGGGAACGTCCGTAAAGACGGGCTATCTTGGTATTGAGTCCGGTCTCATCAAGGAAGGTCAGCTTGCTGACGTCCCACTCTCTTTGCTCTTGTTTCCACGCCTCTCTTGCCGATTCCAAACCGCTTGGCCACTGCCGAAGAGGCCTTTTCCTCCTTCTTTGGCTCCTATCACTCGTGTCCTCAAATCCACCCTCAACGCTCGCATCCCTTTACTCTGTACACGACCTAGGCCCCGGCTCCGATGCGCGATGCAAAAAGCTGGGTCTTTCGGTCCCGGCTTGGTAAAGAAAGCGCCTCTTTTTCCATGAACGAATCCTATATCCAGAAGATCGCCGCGGAGTTGAAAGTGCAGCCCCGGCAGGTGGCGGCGACGGCGAAGCTCTTCGCCGAAGGGGCCACGGTGCCCTTCATCGCCCGCTATCGCAAGGAGGCGACGGGCTCCCTCGACGAAGTCGCCGTGACGGCGGTCCGCGACCGGATGTTGAGCCTGGCCGAGGTCGACCAGCGCCGCGAGGCGATCGCGAAGTCGCTGGCCGAGCGGAACCTCCTCTCCGACGCGCTGAAAGCCTCCC